>WRDG01000106.1 GCA_009783525.1 Defluviitaleaceae bacterium
GCTATGGGCGGCAGTCAGTTGCAGATAAACGTTGCGGACAGGCAAACTCTGCTTGACGCGATTAAAAACCCGTCCGCATATCGTTCGCTCGTGGTTCGGGTGGGAGGCTTTTCCGCATATTTTATTCATCTATCAAAAGAACAGCAGCAGGAAATTATTTCTCGGACCGAATCGTCGTTTTAATTATATCTTTAATCGCTTCACCGGCCGCAATGAGCCCGGCAGTGCCGGTTACATATGCCGCGCTGCCCAATCCGCCGCTTTTATCCGCGCCGTCATGACGCGGATTTTCTTTTGAATAGACGACCTTCAGTTCGCCGATTCCATTTGAGCGCAGCATTTTTCTCATGATTTTTGCAAGCGGACATACGCTCGTTTGATAAATGTCGGCCACCTCAAACATCGAAGCCTCCGTTTTGTTTCCCGCGCCCATCACGCTTACCGCGGGTATGCCGCGTTTTTTTGCTTCTGTAATGACGGCAACCTTAGCGGCGACCGTATCGACTGCGTCGATAACATAATCAAAATTCCAATTCAATTCAAATACGGTTTCGGGCAAAAAAAATAACGGCAACGCCGTTATGTTAATGTCAGGGTTAATGTCAAGGTACCGTTTTTTTGCCGCTTCTGTTTTTAACATGCCTATCGTCGAATTAACCGCAATCAACTGGCGGTTTATGTTGGTGATGGAAATAAAATCGCTGTCCACCAAAGTAAGCGAGCCCACGCCTCCCCGCGCAAGCGCCTCAGCTGCAAATGATCCTACTCCGCCCAATCCGAACACTATTACCCGGCTGCTTTTTAACTTTTGCAAGGCGGACGCTCCGAAAAGGATTTCGGTACGTGTATCGGCGCTCTGGTTCATTTTTTACCTCTGCTGCCGGGTTTTACAGCCGGTATTTTTCCTTCTTTGCACAGCGGACATTCGTCCGGGCTCCACGAAACCAAACCCGATTCGTAAATGGCAGTATACGGCACGCTGAAGCTTACCGCACCGAAACTTCTGTCTACAATTACGGCGACCGCAACCGGCTGAGCGCCCAAGTCACGAGTCAAATCAATTACTTCCTGCACGGTTCCTCCCGTAGTAATCACATCTTCCACCACAAGAACCTTCGCGCCCTGATGCAAATTAAACCCGCGCCGCAAAACCATCTTGCCCTCTTCACGTTCTGCGAAAAGATTTTTAACCGATAAAAGCCGCGCAACTTCGTATGCGAGGATTATTCCGCCCGTGGCCGGACCGATCACCGCTTCGATTCCTTTTCCCGAATGACAAATCGCTATGTCCTGTGCCAATTCTTCCGCAAACTTAGGATATTGAAATATTTTAGCGCATTGCATATACATGTTGCTGTGCCGTCCCGAAGTTAAAATAAAATGCCCGTCAATCAATGCATCCGCTTCTCTTAAAATTGTTTCCGCACGTTTCTTTTCCATACTAATTACCGTTTGCGCTGCGTAAATAAATTTTGCACGCGCCCTTCCGTTAAATATTTTATTTTTTTCTATTTACAGTCCGCGAAAAATTAACAAACATTTTTTATTTGATGCGGCTGCAGCCGATAATTTCTTCGATGTCGTTGATGTTATTTTTTACCAAAAATTCTCCAATCCCGTCAATAATTTTTATGACCGCATGCGGATCGGCAAACGATGCGGTCCCAATCGCAACGGCGGAAGCGCCCGCCATAAAAAATTCTACCGCGTCGGCCGCATTTATTATGCCGCCCATCCCGATCACGGGAATTTTTACCGCGCCGCTCACTTGATAAACCATGCGTACGGCCACGGGTTTTACTGCCGGTCCGGACAGCCCGCCGAAAGTATTCGCCAAAAGCGGTTTCCGTTTTGTTATGTCGATTTTCATTCCGAGAATTGTATTTATCATGGAAATTGCGTCCGCTCCCGAAGCTTCCGCGGCGCGCGCAATCTCTGTTATATCAGTCACGTTGGGGCTCAGTTTTACGATCAACGGCTTGGCAGAAACTTTTTTTACTTCGCTCACTACATGACCGGCTGTTTTTGCGTCTGTTCCGAACGCCATGCCGCCCATGTCCACATTGGGGCAAGAAATATTAAGCTCGAACATTTCAACCGGCGTATCGTTAAATTTTTTTGCTGCATTTACATATTCGTCTACGGTGTGGCCGGCAAGGTTTACAATAACAGGCGTACCGAAACGGAGCCAAAACGGAAGCTCATTTTTAATAAATTCGTCGGCTCCGATATTTTGCAGCCCGACCGAATTAAGCATCCCTCCGTATGTTTCGGCTATGCGCGGCGGCGGATTGCCGTGCCACGGTTCGCAAGATACGCCCTTTAGCGTCACCGCGCCCAAACGTTTCACATCGACCAAAGCCGCAGACTCGCGTGAAAAAGTCCCCGAAGCGGTCGTAACCGGTGTTTTCCAATTTATTCCGCAAATCACGCTCATAGCAATTCACGTCGCCAGCAAACGGCACAAAAAAAAACGTCCGCGGCTTTTCGCATTTTATTTTTTTTCACAATCATATCCTTCCGCGTCTGTTAAAAAAATATGTGTTCCCCGTTAAAAACCGGTCCGTCCCTGCAAACTTTTTTATACGCAAATGTGTTACCGTCTTTTATTCTTACCGCGCAGCCTACGCATGCTCCGTATCCGCACGCCATCCGCTCCTCGACCGAAACCGAAACGGATACGCCGTTCGATTTTGCCCATTCGGTTACCGCGGAAAGCATCGGCATCGGGCCGCAGGCATAAACATGATCGGGCTTTTTTCTGTCGGCGAAAACATCCGAAACATATCCTTTCGTGCCTACGCTGCCGTCTTCCGTTGCGACAAAAACATTGCCGCATATTTTTTTAAAATCATCCGTCAAAATCGGCGGGTTGTCTGTTCCGCCCCTAAATCCTAAAAAAATTTCGGTAACGCATGAGTTATTGATTTCTTTGGCCAACTGTAAAAGAGGAGGCGTTCCGATACCTCCGCCGACAATCCAAACCCTTTTGTTTTTTAAATAACAAAAGCCGTTACCCAACGGCCCCATGACAAATAACTTATCGTTATTTTTTAATTTCGACATTATTTCGGTGCCCAAACCGGCGACCCTGTACACAACGCGGATTTCAAACGATTCGCGGTTTATTTCGCAAATGCTGATCGGCCGCGGAAGAAGCATTGCTTTGTCTCCGACATAAAAATTAATAAATTGCCCGGCTTTAAGACAAAATAAATTTGAAAAAAAATCCGGCGCATATATTTTTATTTCAAAAACCGACGGAGCTATTTTTTTATTCAAAATTATTTTTGTTTCGAAATATACGGCGTTAAAAATTTCGCTGCGGCAGTCAATATTCATGCGTTGATTCCGTCCGCAATGTCATCTCTCATGGCAACAGCCGCTTCACGAGCCGCGTCTGCAAATTCTTTTTCATTGTACTTTTTTTTGTACTGCGGCAATAAATATGCGGCAATTATTCCGCGCGAATTGTTTATTAACGCTCCGCTTCCTTTTGCGTCGAACGCCTGCTTTACATCAGCAGAGGTACCTCCCTGCGCTCCGTAGCCCGGCACCAAAAAAAACGTGCTTGGCATTTCATTTCGTAATTTTTTTATTTGATGCGGATAAGTCGCGCCGGCAACGGCACATACGCGGCTGTATCCGTTTTTGCCGATGCTGTCTGCTCCCCATTCGCATACTTTGCGGCCAACAATTTCGTATACCTTCCCTTCATCGGTGTTGATGTCCTGCAAATCTCCCGCTCCGGGGTTGGATGTTTTAACAAGAACAAAAATTCCCTTGTCATATTTTTTGCATGCGTTGATAAACGGTGAAACCGAATCGAATCCGAGGTACGGATTAATCGTTGCGAAATCGGAATCAAACACAGGCGCGCCTAAGACAAAACCAAGATGCGCATCGGCGTACGCCTCGGCGGTCGATGCAATATCACCGCGCTTAACATCGCCGATTGTTATCAGCCCTTTGCTTTTAACATATCTTAGCGTATTGATGTAAGCTTCTATTCCCGGCGCTCCGTATTGTTCGTAAAAAGCTATCTGGGGTTTGACCGCCGGAATTATGTCATGCAGTTTGTCTATCAGGCAACAGTTGAATTTGAATATCGCATCAGCCGCCGCACAATAAATATCTTCATGTTTTTGCTTCGCTTCATTTAATAAATAGTTCGGAATAAATTCAAGTTTCGGATCCAATCCGACTACAGTCGGATTTTTTTTAAGTTTAATAAGCTCAATTAATCTGTCTGTAATCATCAAACCACCCGCATTTTTTATTTGTTTGCAAAATTTTTATGGTCGTAAGCTATGTTATCGCCGATTATAGTATATTTTACTCTGCCGAATAATTTATGCCCGATAAACGGCGTGTTGCAGCTTTTTGAATAAAAATTTTGCTTTTGCACAACATATTCTTCGTTAGGATCAATTATTGTTAACTCCGCAATACTGCCTTCAATTATTCCGCTGATATCCATGCCCAGTATTCCGGCAGGATTTGAAGTCATTTTTTTTAACCATTGCATCGGAGACAATATGCCGGGTTTGATTAATTTTGTTACCGACAGGCTTACTGCCGTTTCAAGCCCCATAATTCCGAACGCGGCATTTTTTATGTCTTTTTTTTCATTTTTTGCGTGAGGCGCATGGTCTGTAGCGATAACCGATATGGTTGCGTCGTTTAATCCTTCGCAAACCGCATCGCGGTCAATACGCGAACGCAGCGGCGGATTCATTTTATAGTCTCCCAACAATTCGCAGCGGCTTGGAATGTCGTCTTCGCATAAAGAAAAATGATGCGGGCAAGCTTCGGCGGTAAGCCGATCCTTAACGCTGTTTATTCGTCGGGCGTTACGGATTATTTCGACGGAACGAGCCGTACTCACATGGCAAATATGCAAACGCACTCCGGTTTTTGCCGCTAAGTTTATATCTCTTTCAACCACCGAAAATTCCGATTCGCACGAAATCCCTTTCAAGTTTAAACGTTTCGAAACATGCCCTTCGTTAAAAACTCCGCCGGCCGCCAAATCGGAATCTTCGCAATGAACCAAGACCGGCTTGTTTAATGCCGCCGCTTTTTTTAACGCTTCCGACATGACCGATATGTTTTTTACAGATTTGCCGTCGTCGCTGAACGCAACCGCTCCGTGCGATGCTAATTTTTCCATGGGAGAAACTTCGCTGCCGTTCATTCCAACGGTCAAACACCCAACAGGAAAAACAATCGCTTTGTTAATAACACCAGACTTTTTTTTTATGTACGATAAAATATCCGTATTATCAATGGGCGGCACGGTGTTAGGCATCGAGCAAATTCTTGTAAACCCTCCCGCCGCCGCAGCCAGCGCGCCGGTTTCGATCGTTTCTTTGTGCAGCTGGCCCGGATCGCGCAAATGCGTGTGCATGTCGATCAATCCGGGAACAACCCAACAATTTTCCGCATCGATCACGAAACAGTTTTCTTCTTGCTTCGCATTGTTTGCAAGGCTTATTCGCCCGTTTTCAATAAAAATATTCATTTTTTTTTCGTTGTTGTTATACGGATCTATGATATAGCCGTTCTTAATTAATATGCTCATTCTTTTATATGCCTCGAAATATTTAACAGTACTCCGCTCAAACCCATGCAAACAATCAACGAAGTCCCGCCGTAGCTTATAAACGGCATAGGTATTCCGGTATTCGGAATACTGTTTGTTACAACCGCCACATTGATAATAACCTGTGTGGCGATCATCAGCACGGTACCCGAAGCTATTAGCGAACTGAATATGTCAGGCGCTCTCACCGCTACCCGAACTCCGCGCCAAATTAAAATACCGAATAAAAACAACACGATAGCCGCTCCGATAAAACCCATTTCTTCGCAAATTATAGAAAAAATTATATCGTTATGAGCTTCGGGCAAAAATGTTTTTTGCCTGCTTTGACCGATGCCGAGTCCGAACATCCCACCGGAAGCAACAGCGTATAGCGAATTTATTATTTGATAACCGTATGTGTCCAACACTTCTTCGGAAAAAGGATTTAACCAAGCCATAATTCTTCCCGCGCGAAAATTTTCGCTCCCGGTTGCATACAGGTACCACAAGTAACCGCCCAAACCGCCCGCGCCTAAACCGCCGGCAATAATAAACCGTAAAACATGCGGGCTTGAAGCAAATATCATTCCCAATCCCAGCACGCAAATGATGACAGCCGTGCTTAAATTTCCTATTACAACAAAAAACGCCATGATCCCCACGGCGAGCATACATTTTAAAAATCCTTTCCAATCGGAAAGGATTTTATTTTTTTTATCAATAAGAGCCGCCAAATAAATAATAATGGCGGCTTTGGCTATTTCGGACGGCTGCAAAGAACCTATGACAGGAACATCAAACCAACGCCGGCTTCTGCCGAAAAAAAATACGAGCACCAATAAAACGGCTGAAATGACGTATAACAAAGGAGCAAATTTTTTAATGTACCTGTATGAAATATTACTTGCCATTAAGTTCATTAAAAAAAAACCGATTAATGCAATAGCAGAGCTCTTCTGCAAATGATAAAACGGGTCGTAATTGAAAGCTTCGCGTCTGCTTGTGTACAAAAAGCTGGCGGAAAAAACCATTACAATCCCTATTAAAACTAAAATAAGCACAACAAGGTAAATAGTATGATCCATTGCGCCGACATAAACTTTTTCTTCATTGGCAACGGCTTCTTTTTTTTCTTTGCCGCGCGTATCCGTTACGTCGCCGCTTATTTTCCCGTACCCGGTTTTCATGTCAGCCTCCGCACGGCATTTATGTTATTCGATATTTTCTACGTAACGTTTGTACAAATTCCCGCGTTGTTCAAAATCATTGAACATATCCCAACTCGCGCACGCGGGCGAAAGCAACACGCAGTCACCCGGCTGAGCTTTTTTATATGCTAATTTAACCGCTTCTTCCAAACTTTTGGCGCATTCATAATTATAAAAATTGTTTGATTCGCATGATTCGGCAATTTTTTTTGAAGTTTCGCCGATTAATATAAGCTCACGCACTTTTTTTGTAAACAGCGACGTCCATTCATTGAAATCCGCTTTTTTATCAAAACCGCCTCCGATTAAAACAACCGGCATACCGACGGATTGCAAACCTTTGACGGCGGCGTCAACATTCGTCGCCTTTGAATCATTAATAAATGTTATTCCGTATTTTTTTGCAACATATTCGAGTCTGTGCTCTACTCCTTTGAAGGATTTAAGCGTCTCCGCAATTTTTACAACTGACTTGCCTGCGCAAATCGATATCGCCGTTGCAGCCATAGCATTGTCTGTCATGATGCAAATGTCGTTTAAATCAACAACCGTTTCGTTTATGTTAAGGTATTTAACTTTTATCAATCCGTTTTCTATAAAAACGCCTTCGCAAAGAATTTCGTTTTTACTGAACCATATTTTTTTTGCGCGCGTTTCTACTGCCCGGCAATTCGGATCGTCATAATTAAGAACGGCGAAGTCGTTTTCGTCTTGGTTAATAAAGAGCCTTTTTTTTGTTTCTATGTAACAAACAAATGTTTTGTGCCTGTCGATGTGATCGGGTGTGATGTTAAGCAAAACGCCTATATGGGGCTTGAAATTATTTACGGCTTCCAGTTGAAAACTGCTTACCTCTGCAACAAGCAAATCATTTTTTTTCACGCTCAGGCAAAAATCTGCAAACGGTTTTCCGATGTTTCCTACCGCGGTGTTGCTGAAGATTCCTA
>WRDG01000107.1 GCA_009783525.1 Defluviitaleaceae bacterium
GGGTGTACGTTCGGGTGTACGAGCGTGAGGCGGTCGCGCTGGTATTGGTCGGGATATTTGCCGCTTGCCGCCTCCCAATAAAACGCGCTGTCGGGTTTGGTCGGGTTTATTGCGCGGTAGCTGACGCGCTTCCAGCAGCTTCTACCGTTTTCTCCGACCTGGCCGAACTGTGTGCGCCTTCCCGGTCGCAATGCGTACGTGTCCGACGTGATAAGCGCGTCCCGGCTCACGTGGCGGCGCAGCATTTCAATGCCGTCGATTTGTACGGACAAGATTCCCTTTGATGATTTGAGCGTGACCGTGCGGTATTTGCGCATGTCCGCTTTTTTCATTGTGTCCGCGCCCAGCCAGTGTATCGTGCCGTCAAGCGCGATCATGTCGGATGCGATATGAACCACCGCTTCGCAGCTAAGTCCGCTTACCGCCAAAAAAGCGACGAACTCGCCGTTTGCGCCTTCGACTTTTACATCGGCTTCAAAAATTATGTCGGACGCAGGGCTTTCGGGCGGCAGCAATGTATAGCGGCAGTCATGCAGCGGCTTGTTTGTTATCACAAACTCGCCGTTTATAAATTCCGCGTCGTATTCCGCAAGCGGGCCGCCTATCTCGTAATAGCCCGCCTCCGCTTTTAAAAAGCCGCACCACGCGTAAGTGCCTACGCCTCCCAGCAGGTTGCGTCCCGTGATAAGCACGCGCCCGTCCATCAGTTGGTTGCCGTACGGCCTGTGGAAATGGAACGGCAACATTTGCGGCGCCGTCCAAGTAAACCCCGCGTCGCGCGAAAAACTTACGAAGCTCGGCCAGCCGCCGCTGTGGTTTTCACGCGA
This sequence comes from Defluviitaleaceae bacterium, assembly GCA_009783525.1. Taxonomy (GTDB): domain Bacteria; phylum Bacillota; class Clostridia; order Lachnospirales; family WQUN01; genus WRDG01. The sequence continues at coordinate 828 of WRDG01000107.1, forward strand.
GACGACGGCGAGCTCCATGCCGCCGTCAAGCAGTATCAGCCCGCCTTCGCAGTGGATGTGGTAGCCGTCGTGCATCACGGTCGAAACCTTTTTCCATGTTTCGCCGCCGTCTTCGGATACTGTGAATATCAACTGCAGCTCCTGGCTCTGTGCGCGCACAACCTGCACAACCACCGCAAGGCGGCCGTCCGGCAGCTCCACGACGCGGTCGGGCTCAAAGCCGGGTATCTGCGTGGCGTGCGGGCCCGTCCATGTATATCCGCCGTCGTAGGACCAGTACAGCACGTTGCCGCATGTCTGGTCTTCGTGAAAATGACCGTAGTCGTCGTGGTCAACCAAAATGCAAAGCCGCCCGTCGGACAGCGCGGAAAGCCTCGGCGTGACGAGCCTCTCGTCGCCGCTGCGCAAGTCTGCCCTGCCCGCTTCGGCGAGCTTGAACCATGTCCTGCCGCTGTCGTCGCTTGCCAAAACGGTGAGTATCTGCGTCTCCTGCGACCAGTGCTTGTCGTTGTCGCTGTACACGAGCAGAAGGCGTCCGCCGCTAAGCCTGACGACGTCCGGATTTTTCGTGAAGCGCCCCGGGCTCCGCCAAATGTCGTAGTGCTTGTCCGCAACGCTCCGCGTGTGCGTGTGAAGTTTTATCATTCGTTGCAACTCCTTTGTTTTTGTATTATAAGTAAATTAATTGACGGAATTTTTTTCCGCAAATAAATTATTTAAATGAAGGGGGTAAAAATGGATTCGATAGAACTGGTCAAAAAAACGATCAAAGGCGAAAACAACAGCGGCGTCGTGCCAATTTACGGCTGGGTTTCGGCAAATCTAAACGAGCCGATCACCAAACGCTACGGTTCGGTCCAAGCCTTCGAGGATCTGTACGGCTTCGATATGGCGCATATCTTCGGCGGCCCGTATATGTACGACACGCCCGAGTTTAACAGCTTCCGCGAGTCCGGTGAGACGCTCACGCCGGAAATTATGCTTGACCTGCCAATTAAAGACCCGTGCGTTTTATCCGACTACAACGGCGTCCGCGAATCATTGGCGCATTACCGCGAATCACGCGGGCGGTTCTGCTACATGCAGACGCCCGGAATTTTCGAAGCGACAAACGGCGCGTTCGGCATCGAAAACCACCTGATGTACGTCGCGGAATATCCGGAGCTGCTCGCATTGGTTTATAAACGGCAGGCGGACTGGAACATAAAGTTTATAGACAACGTGATTGACGCGGGCGTGGACATGGTCCACATTTCGGACGACTGGGGCGCGCAGCACGGGCTTATGATGAGCCCGGCGTTTTGGCGGTCGCACATCGAGCCGCACCACACGAAAATGGCTTCGCACATACACAGCCGCGGCGTGCTCGCAAGCCTGCACTCGGACGGCAACAACGCCGCGGTGTTCGATGGGATTGCAAACTGCGGCTACGACCTGTTCCATCCGTATCAGGAGTCTGCTGGCATGAGCTATGACGTTTACTTGAAAAACTACAGCGGCCGCATCGCGATACTCGGCGGCCTTTGCGTGCAAAGCACGATCGGCTTTAACGACCTAGCGCGGCTTGAGTCCGAAATACGGCGCGTGTTCGGCCTGCTCGGCGGCAAGAGATTTATTTTTTGCTCGACGCATTTCGTACAGTCCCACTGCTCGATGGAAGAGCTCGCATTCGCGTACGACCTCGCGCGTGAATTAAAATATAACCGCGGCTGACGCGGCGCCGCCCATAAGAATCAGCCCGAACAAAAGCAGGTGCGCCGGATAAAAAACGTAAAACGCCCATTTGAACCGCGGCCCGCGCCTGCCGTTGTACAGGGCGGCGGCCAAAACCGCCGCGAGGCAGCCCAACGTAAAAGCAAACCACCACCAGTTGAAATATCCGAGATAGGCTTCCAATTGAGAAAGGCCCGTAAAGCGGTACAAGCCGCCGAACAGGCCTTCTTTAAATTGCCAAACGCAAAACGCCGCCATTACCGCCAAACGCCATTTTTTATTTTCAATCGCATACATCGCGTACACGAACGCGACGCCGTACGCCGCGTAGTCCGTTTCCAAAAATTTCGCGAGCCGCATGGCGGCGGCCAAAACCGCAAGCGAAAGCACATACGGCAAAACAGCCTTAACTTTTTTTGGGAGAACGGCCAAAATTTTTTTGACCGGTTCAAGTCCCGCGACGGTTTCCATAAACGGCGAAGCTTTTTTGCTTTTGTCCGCGCCGCAAAAAATAATCCGCAGCGTTTTTAAGCAGCACGCGCAAAGCACGCCCAAAAACAGCGTGTAAAATACGTTGGTTGTCTTTACGAAGCTGAAATAAAATTGTCCCGAGGGCGGCTGGTGAAACGCTAAGCAAAACGGTATTTGCGACAAGACCGCAAAGATGCCGAGCCGCAGCAAATATTTTAACGCGCTGCCCGTATGCCTGCATCCCTCGGCAGCCATGTATACGAACAGCGGCAGGGCGAGCCGCCCTATCACACGGCACTCGAGCGGAAAAATATCCGGGAAGCAGTACGCCAGATGGTCGGCCGCCATCGCGGAAATCGCAATTATCTTTATCGTGAAGGCGTTCAATAAATCCCTCCGGTTATATTGTATTAACCGCTGTAAAAAAATTTTCCGCCAGAGACGAAAATTGTTCGAGGCTCAGGCTTTCGCCCCTTGCTTCCGGCGCGATGCCGCATGAACGCAAAACATTTGCGATTTGCTCCTTGTCTGTTACCGGCGGAAAAATTTCCGCGTTAAACAAACAGTTTACCAATGTCTTACGCCGCGACGAAAACGCGGCTTTTATAATTTTGAAAAGCGTTGTTTCGTCCGCCGCAACCCTCGGCTCGGGAAGCATCTTCAAACAGATAACGGCGGACTCTACCCTGGGGCGCGGCATGAAGCAGTTGGGCGGCACGTAGGCAGCGATCCCGCCGTCCGCGCGGTAGCGCGCCGCAAGCGCGGGTATCCCGTAGCCGTCCGTGCCCGGCAAAGCGAACATACGCTCCGCCGCGTCGCGCTGCATCATAACGGTGACGGACTCGAAAAAATTGCCCGCCTCGAGCAGCCGCGCCATTATTTCCGACTGAATGCCGTACGGAAGGTTGGCCGCGGCTTTAAACCGCGAGCAGCCCGTTTGCCTTAAACATTCGCAAATATTTATTTTTAACGCGTCGCCGTGTATGACTGTGACGTTTTTATGCAGCCCGAATATGCCGCGCAGCACCGGCACGAGCGAGGCGTCCGACTCCACCGCGCAGACACGGCCCGCAGTTTCTGCGAGCGCCTGCGTCAAGCCGCCGATCCCGGGCCCTATCTCCAGCACGCAATCGTCTCCCGAGATTTGCGCCGCGTCCGTAATTTTTTTTACCACCCGCGGGTCGACCAAAAAATGCTGGCCCAGCCTCTTTTTCGTATTAAGGCCGTAACGCTCGATAATTTCGCGGGCGCCGGCGTTGGTCGCAATACGCAAAGCTTCCGTTCCAGCCGAAAAATTTTCGTTAAAAATTTTTTCCGTCATAAATTTATTTTACCATATAAATTAAGGGAACCTCTATAAACGCACGCAAGCAATTTTTAATCTTTTCGGACGCACCAACTAATGATTAAAATTGGACAAAAAAAAACACCGCAGGTGAAATATGCATGGAATTTATAAAATTCACTTTAGCATTGGATTGGTTTGTTAAGGAGATGTTTCGGTAATGGAAATCATCACCTTCTAGTGAGGGCATTATATTGTTAATGTTCTGTTTTACATCGTTTCAATGACTAAATCCTACCTTCATCAAGCAAGACACTTTCCACAATCTATTTCGCTTTCACCATTACATTCGGGACACACTTCATCTGCATTTTCAAGATTTATACCATCTCCTTCGCAAATATAACACTCTTCTTTTCTTGAGCCGTTACATTCTGGGCAATCCCCTTCGTCATACCCTTCGTCATCTTTTTCACAATAAGGACAGTGTGTGTATTTAGTTTCATCATAGACTTTCAGACAATCACTACACTGTTGCATTTCGTTTTTTCCATTTCGTTTTTTATTCGCAATCCATACATTCATCATTTTTTATTTTCCGTTTAGTCCTACTCTTCGAGTGCCTTAAAAAATTCCTTTTTTATTTCGGGTTCATTTTTGATTTTTTGCTTTCTTTCCTTCATAAAACATATTGCTTTTTTTCCATATTGAATACCACCAATTATTCCAATTGCGATTAACCCCCCTACTGCCATTAATATTGGAGCCGCTTTAGCAACGGCAATATCACCAATACTTTTGTAAAGTTCTTCTTTACTACCTCCTTCGGCTTGCAAGTCTATCCTGACTAAATTATAGTCACCAAGGTTATTGATAGGATTTCCCATTATTTACCTCCTGTTTTTTTATTTATATAATTTTTACTTATAGAAGGATTAGCCACAATGCTACTTATTATTGGAATCGCCAATGAAGATAGAAGCATCTCAAATACTGGAATAAGTTTCGCGGTAGAAATACCGCTGATTGAAGAAGCCGCTACGGTATTTGCACTTTCCCTTATTTTCGAATAATTCACATCGTCCAGTTCATTTCCTTTATCTAAAAAAATTGTCACTATTTGGGGTAGGATTTTATTTACTTCGTTATTTTCTATTTCATAATCAAGAATTGTACGAATTGCTACATATTGGGTAAAATTCATTGGTGTTTTCCCATTTTCAAGATTACTAATTGTTTGTTTAGTCACCCCCATTTTTTTGCCTAATTCTTCGGCCTGCAAGCAGATTTATCTATCAACCCACAAGCGGGATAATAAATAAATCTGCAAGCGGGTTTAAATAAATTATCCCACAAGCGGGTTTAAATAAATCAACCCGCAAGCGGGTTTAAATAAATCAACCCACAAGCGGGTTTAAATAAATCAACCCACAAGCGGGATAATAAATAAATCTGCTTGCAGATTTATCTATTATCCCACAAGCAAATTAAATTCCGTGTTTATTATGTTTATCAGTGTATGGCTTTCGGTTTCGTATACGTTCACCGTGAGTACGGCTTTATATTCGCCGGCTTCCGGCGCGTTTATGACGGAAGGGCATACGATGCACATGCCGGGTGCGACCAGGTCGGATGCATATAACGGCAAACCGCTTTCCGCTAATTTTATGTCGAACACGAAAAGGTACGGGTTGTTATCGGGGTTGACCAGCAGCAGATCGATTGTCTGCGTATTTAAATCGAGCGCCGTGCTGCCTACGACGGGAAGCGACACCCCGGTTTCGTGCCCCGTGTACGGAACCGCGTTTTTGTCCGCTTCGAGCGGCTGCAAAACCGAAAGCGGCACCTGCTGGTCTTCGAGCATCACGTAGCCGCCCGAGGGGCCGCCGTTTTGCCAAAGGCCCACCGAAAAATTCCCCACGGGCGAAAGCATAAAGACTATGGCCGCGCTTGCGGCGCACAGGCCGAACACCCCTACGCTTTTTCTTATCTTTTTATCGCGCTCCGTTTTGATCTCTATCTCGCCGGCGCGGAGCAAAGCCTGCTCGGCGATTTTTTTGCTGTCGAACATGCCGTTCACCTTCCGTAAAAGTGCCTTCGATTATTAGTGTAAATAAAACCGATAAAGTTACAGCCTTCATTAAATATTTTTTCGCGGTCCGAGTCCTATGCGTAAACGAACCCCTTGCTTTCCAATTTTTTTTTCAGCGCGGCCTTTGCCCTGTGCGCAAGAGCCTTTATTTGCTTCTCGCTTTTATTCATCGCCTTGCCTGCGTGAAGATAGCTCATGTCCTGAAAATAAAGCAGCACAAGGACGGCGTGGTACTCGCTTTTCAATTCTTTTATTGTTTCGTGAAGGTACTGCTTGTTCAGCGATTTTTCATACATGCCGTGCGGCGTTTCTTCTTCACCGATCGAAATTTCCGCGGCTTCTTCAAACGAAATATGCTGCTCGCGCCCGCGCTTCCGTAAAAGCTGCAGCGAAAGGTTCTTACCGATTGCGAACAGGTACGTTTTTATTGAAGACTTGCCGTCGAATTTTTTGCTGTTGATCACAAGCTGCGCGAACGTCTCTATCATGAGATGCTCCGCCTCGTGATAGTCGCGGACAATGCCGTATATGAAACGCGAAAGCTCTTTTTCATACAGCTTGACGAAATCTTCAAACGCATTTTTGCTGCCGGCAAGATAACTGAGGTAGAGCTCTTCGCCCGAAACAACCGCCGCGCTTTCGGTTTCCATGCTTCCCCTCCCAAGCCGCATTAATATAAAGCTTTTAACGTTGTTTTACTTTTTTATTATAACATTCTATAATTATTTTGCGTTTATATTTTCATTCTTCAAATCGGGCGGCTCTAATGAAAAATTTTGCTAAAATTTTTTTTGCGGCGTTTTTTCTTGCCATTTTTTTATCGGTATTTTTTTCGCGTACGCAAAAACCTGCGGAAGAAATTTTTATTGCGGAGCCGACGTTTTCAAATGACATTTATTTGCCGGCGGCGGCTTTTGTTCCCACAACCGCTCCGACCCAAACCCCTGCGCCTACACCCGAGCCGACGCCCACGCCCGAGCCGAAATTTTTTTCGGCGCGGATTGCAAACGTGGGCGATTTTATGTGCCACCAAGTGCAGCTTGACGCGGCTTATGACAAAACCGGCGGCGTATACGATTTCGACCCGTGCTTTAAATACATAAAGCCGTACATAGCGGACGCGGACTACGCCGTCGGAAATTTGGAAACCACGCTCGCGGGCGGCGCGTCCTCGGGCTATCCGATTTTTAATTCGCCGGACGCGTACGCCGCCGCGATTAAAAACGCGGGTTTCGATTTCGTTACCACCGCAAATAACCACGGCAACGACAAGCGCGAAGCGGGCATCGTCCGCACGATCGAAACGTTAAACGGCGTAGGCCTCGCTTTTACAGGCACCAACCTGTCGCA
>WRDG01000108.1 GCA_009783525.1 Defluviitaleaceae bacterium
ATTAACACATTTTATTCAAACGCATACCATGTTGGCATGACCAACCTGTACGTCATGCTCCACGAGGAGCCGGAGCTTGTCAAATACATCAGCGGGCTTGTCCTTGAGCAAAACATAGAAATTATCCGCATGTTCGCGTCGGCGGACATAGACGCGATTTTTATAGACGACGCGACCGCCACATGCGACATGATTTCTCGCGGGATGTACGAAGAATTTTCGCTGCCCTACCTGATCCCGCAGGTCAACGAAATAAAACGGCTCGGCAAAAAAGCGATGCTCACTTATTTCGGCGGGATAGCGGACCGAGCAGACTTGATTGCGGATACGGGCGCCGACATTTTGACGATGGAGTGTTCCATGAAGGGTTACGTAAACGACTACGCTGCTGTTTCAAAAAAAATAAAGGGGATGTGCCTCGCGGGCAACCTCAACCCTTACGACCACATCGAAATCGCCTCCGACGAACTGCTCGCGGAAAAAATAAACGGCATGGTCGCCGCGGGCGCGGAGTACGGAAAATATTTTACGAGCACGGGCAGTCCGCTCACGCCCAACACACCGGTTTCGCGCATCCAAAGGTACATCGAGCTCGCCCGCGCGCCAAGGGACAAGCAAGCGTGACCGTAAGTGAGCGCGGATCCGCAGCCGGCCGGCCGCGGAAAAAAATCGAGGCGATACGCAAAACATTTTACGGGAGGTAATCCTTGAACAAAGAAAAATTTTGGAAGCTGTTCCCGCTTGGCACGCACCTGTGCCGCGAGCCGATGCCCGGCATGGCGGAGATGAAACGCGACATGGAAATAATTAAGCGGAAAGGTTTCAACTTGATTAAATTACAGGAGCATTGGATGACGGACGAGCCCGCCGAAGGCGTATATCGATTCGAGCGGTATCATGAGCTGATCGAGCATGCTCAAAAACTGGACATGGGTGTGTACCTCGGCCTCACCTGCGAACAGGCTCCAAACTGGCTTTGGGAAAAACACCCGGGCTGCCGCATGGAGCATAAGGACGGGACGGCCGCACGGTATCAGGCGCAGACGACGCTGCCCGCAGACGGCAAGCCCGGACCATGCTTCGACGACCCCGGCGCGATGGCGGATCAAATTCGCTTCATAAAAAAACTCGTCGAGAGCCTGGGCGCACACGAAAACATCGTCGTATGGAACACATGGCAGGAGATAGGCTATTGGTCGGACTGGCTCTCCGGCGGGCCGGTCTGCTACTGCCCCGAAACGATCGCTTTTTTTCAGCGATGGCTCAAAGAAAAATATTTTGACATAGGCGCGCTTAACGGACACTGGAACACAAGGTACGGAGCGTTTGAAAATGTGCTGCCGGAACGCGGCGTACATTCGGTCGCGATCCCTCAAACATTCTTCTACCAATATTTTATGGACAATGTTCAAACGGCGAACGTTCTTGCCTCGCGCTGCAGAGCTATCAAAGAGACGGACAAACTCTGCAGGCCGGTCTTCGCACACAAGGGCGGGCCGGAGCTCGGCTCCGGCATGGACTGGACTTTAAGCCGCACGCAGGATTTTTTGGGCACGTCAAATTATCCCGCGTGGGGCTCCGGCCACCACTGGGACGACTTCACGCAGTCGAATCGCCTGCCGAAGCACGAAGCGCTGCTGACCGAGATGTGGGACAAGCTCGCTTACCGCATGGATTTTATCCGCAGCGCGGCAAAACCCGGCGCTCCCGTTTGGGCCGCGGAATATCAGGGCGGGCCCGTGAGCACAAATTTCCACTTCGGCAGGGTGCCGGACGCGTGCGACATGCGGCGCTGGATGCTCACCACGATGGCGGCGGGCGCGACCGCAATATCATTTTGGGTTGCGCGGGCGGAAATAATGGCGCCCGAAACGAACGGGTTCGCGCTGCTCGACAGCGAGGGCGAAACGACCGAACGTTTGGACGAGGCGTCACGCGTGGGCAAAGCTCTTTGCGAATATCCGGATTTGTTTGCCGCCAACAACAAACCGCAGGCGGAGGCCGCAATACTTATCAACGAAGAGAATTTCCGCGTGCTTAAATCGATGGGCTACGCAAACGACGCATACCAGTATGATCTGCGGGGCTGGTACAAAACGCTTTGGCAGGCGGGAATACCGTGCGACTTCGTCGAAGCGTCGCAGCTCGGCGATAAAAAAACATTAAGCTATAAGGTTTTGATCGCGCCGTTCGCACTGTCCATGTCAAACGAAACGGCCGAGGGCTGCGTAAAATTTGCCGAAGGCGGAGGCAGCCTTATTCTTGAAGGCGCGTGCGGACGCCTTAACGAAACCGCATACGCCGTGCGCGGGCAAATGAACCCGGTAATACGCGACGCATTGCAGGTAAGCGTCACGCGGTTTTCTTTAGTGCGCGAGCCGGGCGGAAACGACCGATGGAGCCAGCGCGAGCGGACATGGGGCGAATATGCGGAAGAAGGTTTTTTGGCCGGCGCCGGCAAAGAAAAAAACGCAAGACTCCGCGCAAATTTTTTCGTCGAAACGTACGAAACGGAATGCGAAGCAGACGTCTGCTTCACCTGGGACGGCAAGCCTGCGGGAATCCGCAAAAAAAAGGGCGGCGGCGAAATCGTGCTGATAGGCACGGCCGCGGGCCCGTGTTCGACCGCATACACAGACGACGGGTCTCTTGCCGCGATTGTTAATTTGCTTGAAAGTTGTGGCTTGCTTGCAGGTTGCAACCTGCTTGCAGGTTGTGGCGTAAATGCGGAAAAAAACGACAACCTGCATGCAAGTAGCAACCTGCTTGCAAGTAGCAACCTGCTGCTTCAAAAACGAATCGGCAGCGGGCGCGAAGCGTGGTTTTTTACCAACCCGGGCCGAGAACCGGCAACCGAAACGATTGCCGTGCCGGGCCGCGCTTTTGATCTGCTCGGCGAACCGCTCGAACAAAAAAACGGCGCGGTAACTCTTACCGTGCCGCCGCTTGACCTGCGGGTGTTAATCGTTCAAAACGAAATGCAAAAAAAAATCGATGAATAACAATTAATTATCGAATATTATAAAAACAGAAAGGCGCGGGAAAAAAATTTTTATATATCCCGCGAAAAAAAATTATGCCGTTGTATGAATACCGCAAAAACGCGGAAAATTTTATCAAGGTTTCGGACGCCTGCTTAAATTCGTTTGCGGACGGAACCCAAGCTGTGCTCGCGGCAATCGAAAAAGCGGTCCGCTCAAAAGAAACGTCGGGACGCAAACCCGTAATCGCTTTTGACGGCTGGTACGGAGTCGATTGGAAAACGATAAACGAAAAATTTAAAGATTACGAAAAATATGACATAGCAAATGTTTTTATTAACAGAAAAAAAATCGCCGAATATAAACAGGCGTACGTCACCGACGACCCGGGGTTCGGCCGGGTAAACTCCGAAGGCCGCATCGCGGATCTTATCGACAACGCAAAACTTGAAAAGTTAAAAAATATATTGCTAAAAAACGGAAGCAGAGTCCGGCTTGTGTACGGCAGCGGCGCGGCGGCGGACGGCTGGTTCCCCTTCGACCTGATCGTCTACTTCGACAAGACGCGCCAGCCGCTTTTATGGCAGATGTGGGACGGCAAGCTCGTCCCGTTCGGCGGAACGGAGCCCGACGCGGGCTACCATTGGAAGGAATATTATTACTGCGACTACTACCTGCTCGACAGGCAAAAAAATTTTTTATACGACAAAATGGATTTTTGGGCGGCGGCGAACTCGCCGGACGATTTGAAAGCGGTCCCCCGCGTTTCGTACGACGAAATAATTCAATCGGCGCTCGACTATCCCATAAAAGAAATTAAAATTTTTCAGCCCGGCCCGTGGGGGGCGTACCGATACAAGGACCTGTTCGACGTTCCGGGCCTTGAGTGCAACGCATGGAACGAGCTCGCGGGCCCTGAGCTCGGCGTCATAATAGACATCGGCGGCAAAAGTTTCGAAATGCCGTTTATGAACCTCATGCAGTACCAGGAAAAACTTTTGGGCAAGCATTTGACGGAAGCCTATCCCGGCCTGTTCCCTATGGACGTGTGGCTCGACGACGGATATTTTCCAAAACCGGAGCCCGCAGAACGCATCTCGATGCCCATACACAACCACCCCTCCACCGACTATGTAAAACGCCGTTTCAACGAACCGCTCGGCCGCTACGAAACATATTACATAGCCGAAGCCTACGAAGGCGCGAACACATGGATGGGTTTTAAAGACGACTGCGACCTTGAAGCTTTCGAACAAAAATGCAGAGACAGCGAAAACCTCGCGCCCATTCCCGATTGGAAAAATTTCGTAGCAAACCACTGCAGCAGCGCGGGCGACCTTTATTTGATCCCACCCGGCACGGTTCACGCGCACGGCGGAAACCAAATGGTGCTTGAGATGGACACCTGCCCGTCTGCCGCCGGCACGGAGTACAGCTTTTTCCAATACGACTTCGCCCGCCCCTCGTGGGACGACGAAAAAAAAGAAATGACCGGCAAGCCGGTCAAGATGCACCTCGAACACGCCTTCGACAACGAAAAATGGCGGCGGGAGTCTTGGGTAAAAGGCCATCTGCTTTCTAAGCCTAAGGTAGAGAAATGGTCAAAAGAATATCAAAAGGACATCTATGCGTCCGTGCCCGAAATGCCCTTCGAAATAGAACGCTTTCGTTTTTCAAGCAAATACGAAAATGACACGGAGGGTAGGTTTTGCCACATACCCACGCTCACGACAGGTAAGCGCGTGATTGTACGCTCGATGTCAAACCCGCGCCTTTCTGCGGCGCTCGACCTTTGGCAGTCCGCGGTGATCCCCGCCGCTTTCGGCAAGTACGAAATAATAAGCGAAGACGGCGGCTATTGCGAAGTCGTGCAAATCCGTTGGAAAAAAGGATAAAAAATCACGCCGTCCATTCATCGATCAACTGCCGCAAACTCTGCTGGCGGTCAGCGCGTACGTCGCTGACCGCTTTTTTTGCTGTTTCATACAATTTTTCGCTCAAAGTCCATTTTTCGAAGCTCCTGCTACGGTTGTCGCCGAACAGTTCGAACGCGGCAGCGCCCATCGCATATACATTGGTCACTTCGTCGAGCTCCGCCCCCAGCGAAAATTCTTCGGGCGACATGAAACGCGAGCTGCCGTACATCCGCCCCATGCGGTTTATGACCGGCGCTTTTTCGTACAGCTCAATGTCATATATGACAACGCAGCGTTTCTCATAGTCGTACATGATGCTTCCGTCGTAAAAATCTATCGCGACATAACCCTTTTTTGCAGCATGGGCGTGAAACAAAAGTATGTCTTCAAATGCCTTCAATTTTTCTTCGATCGGTATCCGCATAAATTTTTCCCGGGACTGCGGATACTGCTTGCCCATGTAATATGCGTCGCGCCATTCGAAAACGCAGGCGAGGCCGCCGCCTATTTCCTCCGAATACAGCAGGTTGGCAAGCGCCGGATGGGCAAGGTCCGTATAAATTTTAACCGCCTTCTTCATCATTTGAATCGCTTCTTCGCGCGTCATGCTGATTCGCGCCGCGGGAGCGCCGGCAAACTTTACGAAGCGTTTGCTTTTTCCGTCGTCTGCGCCGAAACAGATGTTCCCGGAATCCTGGTCGTCAAAAACTTTAAAAACCCTGCCGTATTTGCTTAAAAACGAAAAATCGAAGGGCTCTTTCAATCTGCACGGCATGCCGTCAATCCATTGAACATATAAATTTTTTAAATACCAATTCGGCACGGGATTTTTAAATCCGTCCAGCCAATTAAAAACGTTTTCCATGTGGCGTACCCCTTCTTCCGGTTCGCCCTGATTATTTTCCGACGTGTCGCAAAGCGCCGCCAGCGCGTCGTATGCGAGATAGTATGAAAAAATTTCAAAAAATTTATGCGGAGGGTTTATAGTTTCCTTCGGTTGCTTCCAACCCGTGCAATCCGGCCCGCCGTAAAAATATCCTCTCAACAATCCCGTGCAGTAGTATGGGTTGACCTCACCGCCCCAATTAACCGGATCAAACTCCCACCACGGGTCGCCGCAGCAACCGTTGTAAAAGTTGAAATCGATTACACCGAGCCGGCCGTCCGGCATCAAAATTAAATTAGACGCATTAAAGTCGCCGTGATTGAAAGTTTGCGGCCTGCCTTCGAGCAGATGTTTTTTTTCAATCAAATATTGTACGGTCAGGTCGCCGCGTTCCCATGCATCCGGGCTGGAAGGAACTCCTTCGGTGTTCCTGAGCTTTGCATTATAAAAATCGATCCTGCCCTGCACCTTGCGAAAAAACCGAACCTCCCACGGCTCGGCGTCCTTAGGCAAGGAAGAAACTCCGCAGGAGTTTTTATGCGCGGGAAGCGAGTGCAATTTTTTTAACAATTCGCCCGCTTTTAAACCCGCGGCGTACTGTTCGGTTTCGGTCAAACAAGGAAGCTCCGCTCCCAAATCTTCGCCCTCCACCCATGTCAGCAGTTGATAAACGTTTTTGCCGCCGTTGCAAAAGCCAAAGCTAACCGGCGCGGACAACGGTAAGCCAATGGACGCGGCGTGTTCCAACATACCGTACTCGCCTTTTTTTCGCGCGTATTCATTCGCATCCGATATGCGCAACAGCAGCTTGGTCCCGTCCGCGGTTTCGATCCGATATTTTTTATTGTCCGACCATCCTTTGATAAGCGGCTCGATTTTTGCGAAGTTTTCGCATCCGGGAACACCGTCAAGCTCGTGGCCGGGACGCAATGGCGAAAAGTTCCAACTGCAGCCGTTCGCGTTTGGTTCGTCAAACCCGTTTATCAACTCCGCGCAAAATTTTATCAGCAACCCGATGTCGTTCCACCCGCTCTTTATTATCCGGTCACGTACCGCGTAAGCGTCGTCAACATCCGCCTGCGACACAATCCCCGCTTCAAACGCATCCGCAAGCTCGTCTTCGTCGAGCGTTACCGCCTCCCCCTCCAACGTAATTACCAAATCCAAAAAAATATCGTCGGTGCAAGGCATCCCGTTTTCGTCCAAAAAATTTTTCCGACTTATGTCGAAATACCAAAAAAGCGGTGCACCGTCGGGCGCATAGTACGCCGACAGGCACCACTTTTCATAAAGGGGCAAATACATGAGCATCCTGTAGCCCGGCCCCGCCCATTGAACCCTCTTGTTATACTGCACCGCCGGCATGCCGAAGCATGCAGCGGCCGAACCAAAAATATCGAAGCTTTTTTCTTTGCAGTCCGGCAAAAAATTTACAAGCGCAGAATATTCGTCGATCCTGCCCGTCAATTTTTTTATTGAGTACGAAAAAAATAAATTGTGATCACCGGTCATGTTGCATAAAATATCTTTTTTCCTCACAGACTCACCCCTCCGCAAAAAATTTTATCACATCAAAAATTTTTTGCATAAGCTGCGCTGTTTGACACGCGCCCCTTATTTACTGTATATTCCGTCTTGCTTTAAATCAATTTGGAGGGTTAGCCAAGCGGTCATAAGGCGGCGGTCTTGAAAAACTGTCGGACGAGTAACCGCTATGACCTCGAAAAGCCTTGATACTACAGGGTTTGTGCGATAGGATTACAACTTAATATTTCTCATGTTCGCCCACGATGTTTGCCCGATTTCCAGCGATGGATTTTTAGGGTGCAGGGAGGACAAAATCAACTGGAGGGTTAGCCAAGTGGTCATAAGGCGGCGGTCTTGAAAACCGTTTGACGGCAACGTCACAAGAGTTC
>WRDG01000109.1 GCA_009783525.1 Defluviitaleaceae bacterium
AGGACGTCGCGGCAATCGGCATAACCAACCAGCGCGAAACGGCAATCCTTTGGGACAGGCGCACGGGCGAACCCGTTTGCAACGCGATCGTTTGGCAGTGCCGCAGGACGCATCCCTACTGCGAAGAAATAAAAAAGCGCGGGCTCGAGCCTTATATAAAGGAAAACACCGGGCTTTTGGCGGACGCATATTTCAGCGCGACAAAAATCATGTGGATGCTTGACCATGTGCCGGGCGTCCGCGAACGGGCGGAAGCGGGCGAAATACTTTTCGGAACGGTGGACACATGGCTGCTGTGGAAACTTTCCGGCGGGCGGGCTCACGCAACCGACCGCACCAACGCCTCGCGGACGATGCTGTTCAACATAAAAACGCTCGAATGGGACGAAAGGCTGCTAAATGAATTGAACATCCCCCGCGCCATATTGCCCGAGGTTAAAAGCTCCGCAGAAATTTACACAACCGCGCAAATTTTGGGCTGTGAAATTCCCGTCGCCGGCATCGCGGGCGACCAGCAGTCCGCGCTGTTCGGACAGCAATGCTTTTCAAAGGGCGAAACGAAAAACACCTACGGCACCGGCTGCTTTTTGCTGATGAACACCGGCGGCGAGCCGTGCTTCTCGAAAAACGGATTGATTACAACCGTGGCGGCAAGCGCAGGCGCGAAAACCAAATACGCGCTGGAGGGCAGCGTTTTTATGGGCGGGGCAATTTTACAATGGCTGCGCGACGGGCTCGGGATAATCAACAGCGCGTCCGAATCTGAAGCATGCGCCATTCGCGCAAAAAATAACGGCGGCGTTTACATCGTGCCGGCCTTCGCGGGACTTGGCGCGCCGCATTGGGACATGTACGCGAGGGGCGCGGTGTTCGGCCTCACACGAGGAGTGAACAAGGATCACATTGTCCGCGCCGCCCTCGAATCGATCGCTTACCAAACAAAGGACGTGCTGGACGCAATGCAGGCAGACACGGGCGTGACGCTCAAAGAATTAAAAGCGGACGGCGGCGCAAGCGCGAACAATTTTTTGATGCAGTTCCAAGCGGACATATTAAACGCGGAAGTGGTTTGCACGGACACAGCCGAAGCCACTGCGACGGGTGCGGCATACCTCGCGGGTTTGGGAGCCGGCATGTGGAAGGACGCAAACGGGTTGAAACCCCACGCGGTAAGGCGCAGGTTTGTCCCGTCTATCGAAAGCGCCGCAAAAGAAACGCTGCTTAACAAATGGGCAAAGGCCGTAGAGCGGAGCTTGCAATGGGAAACCCAGTAGGGCGCGTACAATTCGGAATTGTCACACTGAGCCCTTCGCATGTCACCCTGAGCGCAGCAAATTGTCACCCTGAGCGCAGGCGAATTGTCACCCTGAGCGAAGCGAATTGTCACCCTGAGCCCTTCGCTGCGCTCAGGATAAACTCCGCGAAGGGTCTTAAGATTCTTCGCCTTCGGCTCAGAATGACAGAAGCACAACTCGCCGCTGTCACCCTGAGCCCTTCGCCGTTGTCACCCTGAGCCCTTCGCATGTCACCCTGAGCCCTTCGCTGCGCTCAGGATAAACTCCGCGAAGGGTCTTAAAACTCTTCGCCTGAAACTCCTGTGCCCGTTCGTCCCTACGGAGGTTTATATGAAAAAAGAAAATCATTTTCAAACCGTTGCAAAATCTTACGACAGGCATTTTACAGAATACGGAAACGAGGACGCGCTCTGCTACGATAAACTGCCCGATCACATCATGGGCAGCCCGGACTATCCGCACTGGAAAGCCGAACACGACGGCAAAGCGGACGGCGCGAAGCGCATCGACATTAAAGACTGGCTTGCGCCGCAAAAGGACATGAACTTCGTACACTTGGGCTGTTCGCTCGGTTTAAAATTCAAGGGCTACGACGCATGGCCTTCAAATTATTTCGGCGTGGACATAAGCCGCGAAACGATATTATTTTTATACGACTATGTTGCGGAAAAACGCCTGCCAATCGGCGGGCTGTATTGCGGCAGCGTCCACGAAACGCCCTTCGCCGAAAACTTTTTTCACATAGGCGACTGCATAGGTGTGCTTGAATATTACGAACGGGATTATGTTTATGATGCGCTGCGGGAATTTAACCGCATAATAAAGCCCGGCGGCAGGCTTGCGCTTGACATCCCTAACATCGCAAGCCCAAGCGGACGCGCCATGATGGAAATCGAAAAATATATGGGACGGGAAGACAAATTCGACATGCTGCCGCATGAGTTTGAAAAAATGTTAGACAAATATTTTTATATAGAAGATTCCGATTTGATGCGCACAAAAAAAAGCGGCGCGGAGCATACGCAGATGATGATTTATTATTGCTTGATATGTAAAAAATGATCAAACAAATAATTTTTGACGTGATGGGCGTCGTGTTTACGGAAGGCGACGATGTGGGCGGCCTGCTTGTGCCGTACATTCAATCAATAAAACCCGGCGTCACCGCCGAAAAAATAAATGAGTTATATTTAGCGGCGAGCCTCGGCAAGATTTCGTCGCATGAATTTTGGGCGCGGGCCGGATTTGAGCAAAACGCAATAGCGGAAACGGAGCGCATCTATCTCGAAACCTCATTTGCGCTCGACGCAGAGTTTGTACCCTTTGCGATGGCCCTGAAAGGACGCTGCGGCATCGCGCTTTTATCCAACGACGTTTCGGAGTGGAGCGCGTATTTGCGGAAGTTTTTTCAATTGGAGCATTTAATCGGCAGGGCTTTCATCAGCGGGGATCTCGGTTTCCGCAAGCCGGATCCGCGGATTTTTTTTGCGGCATTGGAAGGTCTCAGAGCCGAGCCGCACGAATGTATTTTTATTGACGACCGCACCGCAAACGTGGAAGCGGCAAGCAAGCTCGGCATATACTCGTGCTTGTATGACAAAACGCGGGGATGCAATTTTGAGCAAATCGAAAAAAAATTGCCGTAGGTGCGCGGCTTGCTTTGGCTGTCACCCTGAGTGCAGCGAATTGTCACCCTGAGCTAAGCGAAGGGTCTTAAGATTCTTCGCCTACGGCTCAGAATGACAATGCCTGCGGCTCAGAATGACAGAAGTACAACTCGCCGCCGTCACCCTGAGCCCTTCGCTGCGCTCAGGGTAAACTCCGCGAATTGTCACCATGAGCCCTTCGCTTGTCATTCTGAGCCGTAGGCGAAGAATCTTATCACGCTCAGGGTAAACTCCGCGAAGGGTCTTAAGATTCTTCGCCTGCGGCTCAGAATGACAGATGCCTGCGGCTCAGAATGACAGATGCCTGCGGCTCAGTATGACAATTATACATTCAACATTAATAATTGCCGCGCAGCGGAATATTCGGGACGCCACTGGCGTCTCCTACGGATAAAATAAAACAATCGGGAGGTTAAAATGAAAATTTTCATCGACAACAAAGAGTACGCGCCGTTTAAAACGCCGCTGGGCGGCGTGGTCATTGCCGTAACGGAAAACGAGACGGCCGAGGTCAGGCTCGAAGGCGTGCCGGAAACAGACGAACAGATTTTTATCAGGCCGTTGAACCTCGCAATCGCACACAAGCGAGAGGAAGGCACGGTTTCGTTTGCCGCGCCTTCCCCGTCGAGGCTCAGCTTCGAGGTTGGAATCGCGGAGCCGCCCAAAGCGGAAAACCTGCCGGAAAAACGTTTCCCCGGCTGCGACGACCCGTTTCTTTCGGATCTGCCGCTTGCAATATTTATTATTGAAGCGGAAGAAAAACCCGAAGGCGTGACCCGCGAATTTTTGCCGGGCTTCCACAACGCGGGCGAAATTATATTGAAAAGCGGCGACAGCGTTTACCTGCACGAAGGCGCGGTGGTCTGCGGCAACATTTTCGCGGAGGACGCGGAAAACATTATTGTTTCAGGCCCCGGCGTGTTCGACGTGACGGGCTATCCGCTTAGGCAAATGAAGCGGCGCTTCCTGGCGCTGCACAGGTGCAAAAATGTCGTGCTAAAAGATTTTACCGTGATCGGATCGGAAACATGGGTAATCGTCCCGATGGCCAGCGACAAGGTTGTCATATCCGGCGTCAACGTTCTCACATGGATAATGAGCGGCGACGGCATCGACCTGTGCGGCTGCACAAACGTCGTGGTCGAAGGCTGCTACGTCCGCGTCGCCGACGACTGCGTGGCGGTAAAGGCGCTGCATCTTGAAACACCTCAAATTTACGGCGCGAGGGACATAAAGAATATTGTCGTGAGCAACTGCGTGCTTTGGAACGACCAGCCAGGCAACGCGCTGGAGATCGGCTACGAAACCCGCACGGAAGAAATAAGCGACATCGTGTTCGAAGACTGCGACGTGATCCACTGCATGAGGGAGGGCTGGCAGTCAGGCGGCGTTTTCACAATACACAACGGCGACCGCGCAAACATCCACGACATAGTGTATAAAAACATCCGCGTCGAGGACGCGCGCGAAAAGCTCATCGACTTCAAAGTTTTAAAAGCGGTTTACACAAGAGACGAAACACGCGGCCAAATACGCAACATCACCCTCGAAGACATCGCGATAACGGGCGGCGAATTTGCGCCGTCGATCATCCGCGGCTGGGAAGACAAACCGCCGCACCTCGTGGGCCCCGTCACGATCAAAAATCTCACCTACATGGGAAAACGCGCAACCAACCTGCTTAACGCGCGCATAGTGGCGGAACTGTCCACAGACGTGACGGTGGAATGACCGCGAAGCAAAACAGAAAGGCGCAAATAATTTTATGTTCCACATCCCAACCAAAATTTTTACCGGCGAGCCCAAGGATTTTTCCGGCGAGTTCGCCTGCCCGGGCGCAAGGCGCGCCTTTATAGTTACGGGCAAGTCATCCGCGGCAAACGGCTCGCTTTTAGACGTGAAGGGATTGCTTGAAGCAAACGGCACGGAAGTTTTTGTTTTCGACGCAACAGAGGAAAACCCCTCGGTCGAAAATGTTGCGGCGGCGGCTCGGCTCGCGGCCGAAGCGCGGGCGGAGCTGTTCGTGGGCATAGGCGGCGGCTCGCCGCTCGACGCGGTCAAGGCGGTAATGCTGCTTGCGGCAAACGCGGAAAAAAATTTTTGCGACGCGGACGCCGTACGGATGCTGTACGACCCCGCGCCGCTTTGCAAACGGCTCCCCGTTTGGGCGGTGCCCACCACGGCTGGCACGGGTTCGGAGACGACGCCCTTCGCGATCCTGACGCTGCACGGCAAACAAACGAAGCAGTCCATGCCGCACCTCGTCTGCATGGAAAAAGCGTTCCTCTGCGAGAGGTACACCGCGAGCATGCCGCGCCGCATCGCTTCCGGCACGGCGGCGGACGCGCTCGCCCACCTCGCCGAGGGTTATCTCAGCTCGCGCGCGGGCCCGCTCACGGACGCCATGGCGGAAGGCGGCATCGCGTCCTTTTCGCAAAGCATGGACGCTTTGGCAAACAATGCCCTTGACGCGGAGCACCGGTCGCGCCTGCTTTCTGTTTCCGCGCTTGCGGGCATGGTAATCACGCACACAAAAACGTCGCTGCCGCACCAAATGAGCTACGCGCTCACATACAACAAAAAAATTCCGCACGGCGAGGCCTGCGGGCTGCTGCTCGCGGAGTTTATGCGCTTCCACGCAAATAAAAAAAGGACGGGCCGAATATTAAACCTGCTCGGCCTGTCCGATTTGGACGAACTCAAAAAATATTTGCGCGGCATTTTACACACGCGCCTCGACCTGTCCCGCGAGGAAACCGCCGCGTACTCCGCCGCGGCCGCGGCCAACCCCGAACGCCTAAGGGCGCACCCCTATCCGGTGACGGAAAAAGACATCGCCGGCATTTACGAACGCAGCATGTCGTGAACTATAACGCCACCACATAACCGCCTCTGTTCGCGTACGACGCAATTACGCCCCCAACCTCCGTGATGATCACATCCTTCACGCGGAGGTTTTTTATTAGCTCGTTTTTTAACGCGACGGCTTTTTCGAAACACTTTGCGTGCGAAATTCCCACGACACGGTTTTCCGGGTCCGGCACGTCGCGCTTAATGGTTTCGATAAGCTTCGCGACCGCTTTCGAATAGCCGCGCGCCTTGTCGAGCATCGAAAGCTTGCCGCCCACGCCGCCGCAGATCGGCTTTATGTTAAGCAGCGACGCGAGCTTTGCGACGTACGGGTTGATCCGGCCGCTCTTTACGAGCGAGTCGAACCGGTCGAGCATAAAATAAGTTCTCATGCTTGCGATAAAACTTTCAACTAGTGTGACGATTTCGAGGTTTGACAGGCCCTTCGCCACCGCCTGCGCGATTTTTTGCGCGACGAGCCCTTCGCCCGCCGACGCGCTCAGCGTGTCGAACACATGTATAAATTTTTTGCCGAACTCGTCGAAATACATCTGCTTGGCCGTCATCGCCGCCTGATACGTGGCGCTTATGCCCGACGAGAGGGTGACGACGAAGACGCTGTCGCCCTTTTTATATTGATCAACGAACCTTTCCGGCGAAGGCGCGGCAGTTTTAACCGCCGCCGTACTCGCTTCCGTCTGCCGCAGGAACATCTCCACGTCCAAACTTCCGTCGTCGGCAAAAAACCTGTCTTCGAGCTGAATGTTGATAGGCACATAACTTACCGCGCATCCCTCGCGCTCAATGATCTCTCTTGTAAAATCGCAAGCGCTGTCCGCAACTATCTGCACCATAATCGCGCCTCATTCCCGTTAATTATTCTTCTTGATATGTCAACTCCCGCTAGCCTTAACGCGGCCCGGTCAATGCCCGCCGTGACAAGCGCAGCCCGGCGTCCCGCACAGCCCGTGGCAGTGGCATTCGCCGCTCGCCGGATGTCTGGCGCACGACACGTCGCACGGATTGCTGCCGTGCGCATGGTCATGGTCGTCGCGCAGGACCAGCGTGAGCACGATTGCTACCACCGCGACAAGCGCGGCCGCCGCCGCAATTATGTGCCACTTTTCTATTTTAAACTTCTTCGCGGCGGATTTCTTTTTCTTCAATTTTTTTTCCCCTTTCGTTTTTTTAGAAATTAGACGATTAACACGACTTTGCGCGAAAAAAATTCAGGCATTTCGGAATTTTGAATTCGATGATTAATTGCAAAATGCCGATTTTGCACTTCGTAAAATCCCCTACTGCCGGGATTTTTCTCGCGCAAAATCTAGTTAATCATCGAATCCTTTATTAATCGCAAAACGAAATTTTGCAGCTAATCATCAAATTTTAAACCCATGCGGTTTCCCGCGCAGCAAGGATAGCACAGCCCATGCAGATTTACAAAAAAAAAGCCGCAAGGCAAAAGGAGAAATGCCCATGACCGAATACGGCTACGTCCGCGTGAGCACCGCGGAACAGCACGAAGACAGGCAGCTCGCCGCGATGCACGGCCTCAACATCCCGGCCGACCGCATCTTCACGGACAAGCTGAGCGGCGGCGACTTTAACCGCCCGCAATACGTCGCCCTCGCAAAAAAATTGCGGCCCGGCGATCTGCTCTACATCAAAAGCATCGACCGCCTTGGCCGCGACTACGCGGAGATCCAAAATCAATGGCGCATCCTCACCAAAGAACGCAGCGTCGACATCGCCGTGATCGACATGCCGCTGCTCGACACGCGCATAGGCCGCGACCTTGTGGGCACGTTCATAGCAGACGCGGTCCTCCAGCTGCTCGCGTTCGTGGCGCAGTCCGAACGCGAAACCACAAGCCGCC
>WRDG01000110.1 GCA_009783525.1 Defluviitaleaceae bacterium
TGCCCCATGCGGAGGGCGGGTAGGCTGTGCTTGCTTGAGTGGCGAGGTGTGGCTTGTTGACGGACGGCGCCAGCGGCGCAAGCAGGCAGATGATCAGGAGCTTGGCCAGCAAGCTTTTTGTTTTCTTCATTATTAAGTGCTTGCGGCCGGGTGGCTGCTGTGTGTTTGCGGTTGGCAGTTGGAGGCTCATATGTGATTGATTGTTGGTTTTCATTGAGCGGCTCCTTTTTGGTTTTTTAGTAAACGAGACTAATTTGCAAATAATTAGTACATGTTATTTTTGACTTTTAATAATTATGCGTTGAGGTTTTGTTCATGCAAATGATTGTGCCGTTTCAATTTATTATGTGTAAAATATTTTGTCAATTAAAAATTTTTACTGCTGTCGCTTTTTATTTATGTTTCGGAAATTTAATACAATCGGTTTCTTGCCGTCGCTGTTCGACTGCCCGCCCTGCACGAACAGGTCGAACGCCTGCGCCGCAAAATTATTTTCCATAAATTAACCCTTCGCGCCGCGTATAAAGACAGCATAACAGCACGACCGCGCCTTTCGTTTTGGCTTTGATTATCATATTTTCCTCCACAAAAATAATTTAAGATTAAACATACGCCGATTAATTGCAAAGCGACGCCTCTACGCTTCGCCGATTACCATGAATCCGGTAATCGGCTCACGCATAAACGAGTTAATCTGCATATACCTAATATAAAAAAAATTGCCAGAAAAATTTACCGCAGCTTTTTGTTGAATTATTCTTCTTGGTCGTTATCGTGCTTTTTTCCGCCCTTGGCGGGACGTTTAAACAGAATGTACAGCCCTCCGATTATTATCGCGACCGGCAGAAGGTTGCGGAAACCTCCGAACAAAAAACCGAAGTTGAATATGCTTAGGCTCATGAGCACGCGGAACGCCGCAAGAACCGCAAGGATAATTATCACGCTTGCAATGAGCGTTTTATTGCGCCGTATAAAATCCGTAATGTCTTCTATATTGTCGGGAATCAATTCGCCGGCGTTTATTCTTCGGCGTATTTGAAAGGCGTCGAACAAACAGGTAATCCAAAGGATTATTAAAACGAACGAAGCCATGTCGATTACGGACGAGACATAAATTAGCGCGAAGAACGCGGACATTACTAACAGGCCGCGTTTAATGAGGCCCTCGTACATATAGTTTGCGCCCGGCAACGAAGAAAAAACGAGCAGCAAAAATCCGTTGATCCTCCTTGGCGGAGCGGTTCGGCGCGGCGGATAAACGGGCCCGTGAGCGGGCGTGCCCTTATCCGCCATTTCTGCGAGGCAAGCTCGGCAAAAAAGCCTGCCGTTGATTTCCACCGTGCAGTCGCGGCAGAGCCATACGCCGCATTGGTTGCATGTATTTACGCCTTCTTTGGCCGGATGAATTCTGCATTGCATTTAAAATACCCCTCTCTGTGCTGAAGATGACTTTTTCATATCGATATACGCTTCAAGCGGGTAAAAGTTTGCGGAAATATTCTTCGTCACATTTTTTTAGGGGCGGCCATACCAAGCAGGCCGAGTCCGTTTGACAAAACGGTTTTTACCGCGTGCGTCAGCGAGAGCCTCGCGGCGCGGAGCTCCGGTTCGTCGGTAAGCACGGTGCGATTATGGTAAAACCTGTTGAATGCCTGCGCGAGCGCAACCAAATGCCGCGAAACCAAAAACGGTTCGCGCTTGTTTGCGGCTTCGGCTACGGCGTCCGGAAATTTATGGAGCAGCCGCAGGACCGCAAACGATTCGTCGTCGGCAAGGTTTTTTCCCGCGATCGCATCGTCCGCGGAAAAATTTCCGCCCTTCTCGAGCACGCTGCAGGCGCGGGCGTGGGCGTACTGCACATAAGGCCCCGTTTCGCCGTCGAAGTTAAGCACATGCTCGAACGAAAAATTTACGTCCTTTATTCGGTTGTTGTACAGTTTGAAAAAAATAACGGCTCCAATCCCAACTTGAGCGGCGACATCTTCTTTGTTTGACAGCGCGGGGTTTTTTTCGTTGATAATCGCAAGCGTTTTTGCCACCGCTTCGTCGAGGAGGTCTTCCATCTTTATTACATTGCCTCTGCGCGACGAATATTTGCCGTCTTCCATCACAAACAGTCCGTAAGGTATGTGCTCGACGTCCGCCGCCCATTCGTGCCCCATCAGCTCAAGAACTTTTTTCATTTGGTTAAAATATAATATCTGCTCGCTTCCCGTGACGATGAGGCATATTGAAAAACCGTACTCTTCGCGGCGGTCGATTGCCGCGGCCAAGTCGCGCGTATGGTACAGCGTACCGCCGTCGCGCCGCAGTATAAGCACGGGCGGCATTTTATAATCTTCGAGATCTACTATTTTCGCGCCGTCGCTTTCGGTCAAAAGACCTTTTTTTTCAAGCTCCGCGACTACCTCGCCGAGTTTGTTTTTATAATGGCTCTCTCCTCTTATTACATCGAATTCGACTCCAAGCCTTTCGTATATGCGGGCGTATTCTTTCATGCTCATATCGCAGAACCATTGCCACAGGCTCAAGCCCTGCCCGTCGCCGCTTAAAATTTTCAATTCCCATGAACGCGCCTCGTCGTTTAACGTATCGTCTGCGTCGGCCTCTTCGTGGAAGCGAACGTAAAGCTTGGTAAGCCCGTCTATGCCAATCCGTTCTATTTCGGCTTTGTCGCCCCAATGCAGGTAGGCAGTGATAAGCTTGCCGAATGACGTCCCCCAGTCGCCTATGTAGTTAAGCCCGACGGTTTTGTACCCGACGAACTTGAAAATTTTATAAAGCGCGTTTCCTATTATCGTAGACCCCAAATGCCCGACATGAAAATGCTTGGCGGTGTTGGGCGACGAATATTCGACGAGCGCGACACGTCCGCCGCCGATGTTGCCGCCGCCGTAACCCGCGTTTTTTTTATGCAAATCTGCGAGCGTTTTTTCCGCGAACATACTCCGGTTTAAAAAAATATTTACGTACGCGCCGGCCGCGGAAATATTTTCCATCCATTCCGCTGCGGGGCGAGCCACGAATTTTTCCGCGAGCCCCTGCGGCGTAACGCCGAACCGCTTGGCAAATTTAAAACACTTGAACGTGTAGTGCCCCATCGCGGATTCTTGCGGGACGCTAATTTCCGCCGCCGCTTCTTCCGCCGAAATATCTTCGTGAGACGAAATCCATTCCGAAAACATTTTTACGTAGTCCATTTTTTATTCGCACCTTTGCATGAAAAATATTTTTAATACTAACGCAGCGCTTGGCTCAAGTCAAAACGGCCGCGCTCAAACGGGTTGCGGACAAAAATAATTTGTATAAAATAAATATCGCTGACATAAAAAATCCGGAGGGATCCTTTTGGAAAATAAAACCGCAAAAAAAATAATCGCCTGCGTTTTGGCGGCGGGCGGAACCGCCGCCGCATGTGCGGCCGTAAATTGCTATATAAGAAAATTGACGGAGGCAAAGCTGAAAAAAATGGATGCCGCGCGTTCCGCAACGTACAGATGGCGCTACGGCGACGTATCGTACGTGGCGACGGGACGCGGCTCGCCGCTGCTTCTCATTCACGACACCGAAACAGGCGGCAGCAGGCTTGAGTGGGAGCAGTGCATACGCAGCCTGAGCAAACGCTACCGCGTGTACGCGCCCGACCTTCCGGGGTACGGCCGTTCCGCCAAGCCCGGTCTTTCATACTCCGCGTATCTTTACTGCTCGTTTATAAACGATTTTATACGCGACGTTGCAGGCGGCGCCGTTTATGCCGCCGGCAGCGGCCGAGGCGCGGCGTTTGCGGCGATGGCGCGCTCGCTCGAACCGCAGCTGTATAAAAAAATGATTCTGCTAGCGCCAAACGGATTTGCCCCGCCAAGCCGCCTGCGTAAATTTTTCGGACGGCTGCTTTCGCTGCCTCTGTTGGGTGAAACCGTGTACAACGCCATGTCTGCGCGTGCGCGCATGAAAAGCGACGGCAGATACCTTATGGCTCACGCAGGCGGAGCGGCGGCCCGCCACGCGGTCGCCGCGGAATACGACGGGTCGCTCGACGCGGACGCGGAGCGGGCGGTGCAAAAAATTGACATCCCGCTGCACAACCTGCGCGAAAAAACGCATTTGACAAGCCCCGACGGTTTTTGCGCTTTGTGCGCTTCGTTTTTTTAGCTCATGCGGCAGCCGGCGAACCTTCCGCTTTTGATGAAGCGCTTTATTTTAGACCGAAGCCTGTTGGATCGCGGCGACCATGTGATAGCAGGGGTTTCTGGCGGCGCGGATTCTGTCGCGATGCTGAGGACGCTTGCAGGATTGCGCGCCGAGCTCGGGCTCGGATTGACGGCGGTCCACATTAACCACAACCTGAGAGGCGCGCAGTCCGACGCGGACGAACTTTTTGTAAAGGATCTCTGCGAGGCTTTAAACGTCTCTTTCATAAGCGTGAGCGCGGACGTGCCGGGTTACTCCAAACAAAATAAAATTTCTGTCGAAGACGCCGGGCGCCGCCTCAGGTATATGCATTTCGAAAACATCCGCGCCGAACTGTCCGCGCAAAAAATTGCCGTTGCGCATAACAAGGACGACAACGCCGAAACCGTACTGATGAACCTTTGCCGAGGCGCGGGGCTTGCGGGCGTTTGCGGGATAACGGCGCGGCGCGGCGCGGTTGTCCGTCCCGCGCTGTGCCTGACGCGCGCGCAAATAACAGGCTGGCTGCACGATAACGATTTCGCGTACCGTACGGACGAGAGCAACACGGACAGTTCGTACACGCGAAATTTTTTGCGCGGCGGCGTAATGAAGGAGCTTGCGCGGAGGTTCGGAAGCGGTGTTTGCGAAACCGTCGCTCGCGGATCCTCATTGCTGCAGGCGGACGAAGAATACCTTCGGGAGCAGGCGTCGCTTGCGCTGAAAAAAAGCTCGGTTGTAAAAAAAGGCGCGGTCGCTTTAAAAACGGACGCGCTTTTGTCTTTGCACGAAGCAATCCTGGGGCGCGCTCTGCACGCCGCGCTTTGCGAAGCTGCGGGCGGTCCGTCCGGCATCGGGCAAAATCACGTGGATTTGCTGAAGCGGCTGCTTGCTAACCGGTCAGGCAAGGGCCTCGACATGCCCGGCGGCGTCCGCGCGGAAATCGAATACGGATTTTTATTATTGCGCCGCCGAATTGAAAAAAAGAGCGGCGCTTTTTATTACCCGCTGATTTTAAATTCGGACGAACCTCTGTACATACCGGAAACGGGAACCTGCATGCGGGCCGTTCTTGAAAATGAAAACGAGCCGCAATATGACCGGCCCGTTACAAATAAAATTTGTACGATTGTTTTAAACCGTGATACAATCGCAGACACGCTTTGCGTCCGTTCGCGCCGCCCCGGCGACACGGTTTTTATAGCGGGCGTCGGACGCAAAAAATTACAGGATTTTTTCATTGATAAAAAAATTCCGAGAGACGAGCGTGACGCGGCGGCGCTTATAGCGTCGGGCGCGGACGTGCTGTTTATTTTCGGCATGAGCGGAATAAGCGCGGTGCAAGCGGGCGCACCCGGAGGCAAGAAGATTACGGTTTACGCAGGAGAATGACGATGGACAACTTAAATTCCGTTTCCGTTATGATAACCGAAGAGGAAATAAATCGCCGAGTGTGCGAACTCGCAAGCGAAATAGAACGCGACTACCGGGGCTGCCGCATACACATGGTCTGCGCTTTAAAAGGCGCGGTCATTTTTTTGTCCGATCTCTCGCGTAAAATCAACCTCGATGTTTCGTACGATTTCGTTGTCGTTTCAAGTTACGGAGACGAAAGCGTTTCGGGCGGCGCAGTCTGCTTGAAAAGCGACCTGACCGCATGTGTGGAAGGCAGGCATGTCCTGCTGGTTGAAGACATAATCGACACGGGGCATACGATCGTTTTTTTACGCGAGTACATATTATCGAAAAACCCCGCGTCATTTAAAGTCTGCTCGTTGTTGGACAAGCCCGACCGCCGCGTGGCGAAGGGCGTCAAAATAGATTATCTCGGTTTTTCGATCCCCGACCGTTTCGCGGTCGGCTACGGATTGGATTATGCGCAGCGTTACCGCAACCTTCCGTATATAGGCGCGTTAAAAATCTGAACCGAGAGGGAGGGCGAAGCATTTGGAAAAACACGCAAAGAATTTCAGCCTGTACATAATCATCTTCTTGATTATTTTATTCATCTTGTCCGCAGTGCGGCTTCTGTCGCCTCAAACGTCGGACAGTCCCTACACATACGCGCAGCTCGTAAACGACGTACGCACCGGAAGGGTTTCGCGCCTTGAAATAACCCCGGACGCCGACGTGGCAAACGCCGGCAAGGCGACCGCATATTTGTCGGACGGGTCAAACCGCACGGTAGAAATCCCGAGCGTCGATCTGTTCATGCAGTATGTCCACCAATACATCGAGGC
Source organism: Defluviitaleaceae bacterium (assembly GCA_009783525.1). Lineage (GTDB taxonomy): Bacteria > Bacillota > Clostridia > Lachnospirales > WQUN01 > WRDG01. The sequence continues at coordinate 6,411 of WRDG01000110.1, forward strand.
GGGGCAGCTCAGCTTTGACACGGTAGCCGCGTCAAAGCCCGGTCTTTTTGTACAGCTTCTGCCATACATAATCATCATGGGCGTTTCGATTTTCCTTTTGATGTTTATCATGCAGCAGGTGCAGGGCGGCGGCGGAGGCGGCGGCAACCGTATGATGTCGTTCGGCAAAAGCAAAGCGCGGGTCACCATGGAAGACCACCGCAAGGTTACGTTCGCGCAAGTGGCAGGCCTTGAAGAAGAAAAAGCGGAATTGATGGAGATAGTCGATTTTTTAAAGGCGCCGAAAAAATACATCGACATTGGTGCGCGGATACCCAAGGGCGTGCTCTTGGTCGGGCCGCCCGGAACCGGCAAAACTTATTTGGCGCGCGCGGTGGCCGGCGAGGCCGGCGTACCCTTCTACAGCATTTCCGGTTCCGATTTTGTTGAAATGTTTGTCGGCGTGGGCGCAAGCCGCGTGAGGGATCTGTTTGAACAGGCGAAAAAAAATCCGGCAAGCATTGTGGTCATAGACGAGATCGACGCCGTGGGGCGCAAGCGCGGCGCGGGGCTCGGCGGCGGCCACGACGAGCGCGAGCAGACTTTAAATCAACTGTTGGTGGAAATGGACGGCTTCGGCGTAAACGAGGGCGTCATTATCATTGCGGCCACAAACCGCCCGGACATCCTCGACCCGGCTCTTTTAAGACCCGGACGCTTCGACCGCCGCATAGTCGTAAACCGTCCGGACGTTGCGGGACGCGAAGCCGTGCTGCTTGTCCACGCCGAAGGCAAGGCGTTCGCCGCAGACGTTTCGTTCAAAACCGTGGCACAAACCACTTCGGGCTTTACGCCTGCCGATTTGGAAAATCTTTTGAACGAAGCCGCGCTGCTTTCGGCCCGCGAGGACAAAACCGAAATTGACATGGAATCGATACGGAAGGCCTTTATAAAAGTAGGCATCGGAACAGAAAAAAAGAGCAGGCGCATTACGGAAAAGGAGCGGCGCATCACCGCATATCACGAAGCGGGCCACGCTATTTTAAACGAAATTTTAAGCGAGCTCGACGCGAACTACATGGTTTCGATTATCCCGACCGGTATGGCGGGCGGCTACACGATGCACCTGCCGGGCGAAGACCGAATGTACGACACGAAAATGAAGATGGAGCAGTCGCTCGTGGCGCTGCTTGGAGGACGCGCCGCCGAAACGCTCGTGTTTGAAGATATAACCACGGGCGCGTCAAACGATATCGAACGCGCTACGGGGATCGCACGCAACATGGTCGTCAAGTACGGCA
>WRDG01000111.1 GCA_009783525.1 Defluviitaleaceae bacterium
CACCGAGCAAATCGGCAGATATACTCGTCTTTGAATTGACCAGCGTAAATTCTTTTACGAGGCTCTGATAATACTTATGCCGCTTGCCCGCCGCTAATATTACAGTCATCAAATATCCGCCCGTTGCAATAATAAAAAATATTTTTTATAAAATGCAGTCCGATTGTTAAATATGCAAAAGTTCACTTTAATTAATCGCGCCATTTATTTCTGCTAAACTAAAAACATATTCCAATGTAAAAAATTTTATCACATCGCCGTTTGCAAGCGGCCTTTTTTTATTCGGCATAAGCTTGTAGTCGTTAACGAATGTTCCGCCCATCGAGCCTTCGCCGCTTGTTCCCACATCGGATATAAAAAAACTTTCGGATTCTTTTGTTATAACGGCGTGCTGCTTGCTTATATAGTGTTTCGGTATCAAAAGCTGATTGGACATGACCGTATAGTTTGCGCCGCGTCCGATTTTAAACGGGCTCTCAATTATTTCGACTTTAACGCGGCTTATTGTGTTATCCGGGTTAAGGCAGGTAAGATACCCGTTCGATGTTTTTCGCGCGTTTTTTCCGTCCTCGTCTTCGTTGAAAAAATCATCTTCGTTTTTTTTGTGGCCGCTGTTTATTTCTTTATTTTGTTCTGGTTCGTCATTATCAAAAAAATCGTCGTCACCTAAAACGTCGCTTTTTGTTTTTTCCGGCAACTCATGCTTAATTGTTTTGTCAAGTCTTTGTTTTAAAGCTGTTGTCATTTTTTCGTTTGTTTCGGTTATCAAAGGTTTTTTATTTTTTACGAAGAATTTGTCGATTAACCCGCTCTGTTTTTTTTCAGAGTATAGGTCCGAATCATTAATTTTTGATATTTTATGCAATTCGTGCTTTTTTTCGGGATCATGATCCTGCGTTTGATCTTTTTTTGCCTCTGCAGGCTCATCAATTTGTTTTTCAATGTTATCTTCAATGTGCTTTTCAATGTGTTTGTCTGTATGTTTTTCAATTTTTTCTTCGGTTTGTTTTTTTTCAGTTATTTCGGTATTTTCGGTTGTTTTTGTGTCATATGAAAAACATCCGGCGATTTCATCAAACGAATAATCTTTTTTTATAACGGAAAAAAATTTATCCAACTCTTTTTTTCGGTCAAATAATTTATCGGACAGATATGACGCAAATCTTTCAAACTCCGCTTTAACGTCGTTTGCGAGCTCCACGGGGACATAAGTAAGCAGTACGTCTACTTCGCCGATATACACATATTCGCTGTCGATTATTATACATTCCGGCGAAAGGCGGTGTTTTCCCGCATTGGCGAGAGCGTATGCCAATGTACCTATAATTTTTGAAAAATCGTCACCGCTTACGCCTTTGCTTTCCGCTAAATCCTTTACGCTTATCCTGTCGCCGACGGTATAATAATATATGCTGTCATCGTCTTCCACTTTGCGTTTAAATTCCATCAAACGTAAATCGTAAGCCGCATTCTGCTTTGAAATTATATTGACATGCTCATATTGTTCAATTTCATCGCCCTGGCAAATTATTAAAAATTTATTGTCGTTTAACTCCTTTTCACGATGATTTAAGCGATACACGCCGCACCTCTGGCATAAACTTTTTTTGAGGATTATAATTGTGTTATCCGTTTTATGTCAAATAGTTTAAAATAAATAAACATTTGAAAAAAAATATTTTCGCAAAAAAACCGCCGTGATTATTTCGGCGGTTTTTTTTATGAACAACTAAATTGAAACTCAATTTACTTTTTTTTTCGCTTGATAAAGTCTCTGTTAATTTTTACCGACCAATCATCGCTCAGCTTTGCGGATGCCGGGGCTGAGCGGTAAGATGAAACCGCTTCCGAAATCGCACGGTAGTTTAGCTCGATGCCTTCTTTGTCGTTATGAAAATTTTGAGAACGGTTTTTGTCGATGCCGAAACGTCCCGCAGTTTCCGCCGCGTCTATGTTCGCGCCAAGAAAAATAAATTCCCAATTGTTTTCATTCGTTTGCTTTTCGATCATTAACTTGATTTGACTGTAGTCAAATTCTCTGCTCGCGTTTTCCATTCCGTCGGTCGTAATTACGAACATTACTTTATCGGCTCGGTATGCGGCGGCGGTATTTTTTTGCACCGAATCGATTTTGTTGATCGTGTTTCCGATCGCATCCAATAACGCCGTATTCCCGCGAACAAAATATTCGGCTTCGGTAATGGGGTTAACTGCTTTGATATTTATTCGGTCATGCAAAAACTCAAACCTTTGGTCAAAAAGAACCGTTGTGAGCCTGCATTCGCCGGGTTCCGCCTGTTGCTTGACAAGCATGGAATTGAAACCTCCGATGGTGTCGCTTTCCATACCGCCCATCGATCCACTGCGGTCTAAAATAAATACAAGCTCAATTGAATTGCTTTTCATTTGTGTTCCTCCCGTTAGTTTTTCTTCATTTTACATTTGGAAAAAAAAACGGGGTCGCCCGCGAGGCGACAAATTATTCGCCGTTCAATAAGTCGATCGCAAATTTTAGCTGGTTGTCATTTTCCGGATCGAGCAGCCCGGCACGCCTTGTCGTCTCTTCATCTGTTTCTATTATATAATCAGGTATTATTCCCACATCATGTATACTCGTCCCGTTGGGCGTATAATATTTTGACACGGTAACCTTTACCGCGCTTCCGTCTGATAAATTAAACAAATTTTGGACAATACCCTTGCCGAATGTTTTCGTCCCTACCAATACTCCGGCATTTAAATCACGCACTGCTCCCGCAAGCACTTCCGACGCGCTCGCGCTGTGTTCGTTGATCAATAAGACAAGCGGCAAATCAAGCGACATTTCGTCCGATTCATAATATCTTCGTTCACCCTGCTTATTTTCAGTATAAGTTATCAAGCCTCGCGGAAGCAGAAGGTTTCCTATTTGCGCCACTGTATCAAGCAACCCGCCGGGATTGTTGCGCAAATCCAAAACAAGGCCTGTCATTCCGTTTTGACGCAGTTCGCGCAGTGCCTGTGCGAATTGCCCAAGCGTTATCCGTTCAAAACTCTTGATGTAAATGTAGCCAATATCCCCGTGCATCGTGTGCGAAACCGTTGGGATGCTTATAACTTCCCGAATTATAATTATGTCGTATGTATCGTCCGTTTCGGGGCGGTACACGGTGAGCAGAACTTCCGTTCCGGGCGTCCCTTTTGTTACGGAAGTCACTTCATGCAGCTGCTTTCCGCGGACGTCGACGCCGTCGACTCCTACCAATTTGTCTCCCGGCACAATGCCTGCCTTGTCTCCCGGAGTTCCGTCATAAACGTTGAACACGGTAACAAGTCCGTCTTCCGGTTCTAAATAAACTTCCAAACCGACTCCGCCGTAAACGCCTTCGGTCTGCTCGTTAAACTTTTCCAAATCACTTTCGTCGAAATACGCCGAATAAGGGTCGCCCAACCCGTATACTAATCCGTCGTACATATATTCAAGCAGTTCGTATTTGTCGAATTCATTTATTGCGTGTTTGTCTAAAACATCGAAAATTTCGCGGACTTTATGGTTGGGCGCCATTTTGCCTCCCCAAAAATCATTGTCGCGCAAATAAAAAAAGATTACCGTGACGACAAACATTATTGCGATCCCGGTAAGCATACCGAAAAAATAACTTTTGTTTTTCAATTTTATCCCCCGTTTATTCTTAACAAAATTTTTTCAAATGCATAATAACCTTCGTTTTAATGTTTAAGCAAGAAATATGAAAAGTTTCGGAACGCATAAAGTCCATCAATGGAAATAAAAATTATTTTTTCGGTATGCTTACCGGGATCGCAGTCATCAATGCAAATTATTTTTAGTGATTAAAGATGCGTTAAATTAAAATTAAAAATAATTTGTTTTTTTAAATTTAAGTGCTATAATGTATGGTATTCAACGCAGAGGAGATGATTTTGGTGGATATCAAAGCCCTATTTAACGAACCGGACGGAGATGAAGGAAACAGCATCGTCTTCAAATTGCAACAAATGGCGATCAACGATATATTCAAAAAAAGCGCTGACGCTGAAATAACCGACTTGGTTCAATACGGCATATTGTTAGACCCTAACGAAGATGTGCTCATGATGATCGGCCATATCGACAGGCACGCCGAAACAAAACTTTCGAAGCATATATACGAGCTTCATAAAGAGTCGGCCGCTCTCATGGACGGGTTGTGCAACGTTTTCGCATATATGTACAGCGATCAGTACATCGTTTGGTTATTGCAGCCGTTTGCGGGCGGCAGCCAGTTGGAAACGCATATAGTGGTCAACGCGCGAACTTCTTCATTTAAAATGATGTGCTACGAATCGTTCGGCTATTCTATTTCGTTGCTGCTAGCAAGCAGGTTTGTCGCTTGGAACAAACTCAACAGTAAATTTATTTCCCTTTGCTGGGAATTGTGCGAGTACGAAAATATTTATGACGAAAATACACCAGCAGCCATAAATATCGACTTAGCCGGAACCATCTTCACTGAAGATGAAATAATCGAATCTGAAGTAGGACGGATGCTCGAGGGTATCCGACAAAGTTTAAAAAACGGCAGGCAGGAGGTTTTTTACAAGCACTTCAGCATGCTTGTCGATAAAGTTTCCGAAGACAGCGGCATTTCTGCAGATCTAACGGCAGACATTATTTTGCAATTAAACCAAATATTTTTTTCGACTATCAGGCAAAAAAAAGCGGCCGGCATTTTAAAGCCTCTTAACCTCTACAGATATTTAATGAACATAGAGGAGAGCCCGAACCTTGCCGCGCGCATATCCATATACCATAAGCTTGCGCGGTTGCTTTTTGCAGGAAACAATCCGATTTCATTTGCGGACATAAATGCCGTGCTCCGAAAAATCCGCACTTATGTGCTTGATAACATCGGCAACGACCTTTCTCTTGTCAAATTATCAGAAATAACAAATTTTAACCCGTCATATCTTTCGCGGCTTTTTAAAATGGCTACGGGCAAAAATATTTTTGGCTATGTACACGAAGTCCGGATAAAAAAAGCCTGCATGATGCTCCGGGACAGCTCGGAAAAAATCAATTACATTGCAGCCGCTGTAGGCTACGACAACCAGCAGAGTTTTTCACGGTTCTTTAAAAAAGAAATGAGCATCAGCCCGGCACAATATAGAGTGCATATTCGAACCATGTAAATTAATTAAAAACCCGTCGCGAAAATATGCGACGGGTTTTTTTGTTTTGTTTTTCTTTTTTTTACATGTTTATTAAATATTTTGCGTTTGCAAATTTTTTTTTTACATTTGTTTATTCGTATCGTTCCCTAAATTTATTTTTGCTTTAAAAAGAAAAAATATTTTTTTTGATTTTAATTAATAAGCAAAATAAAGATAAACGGCTTTATACAAATTTTTTACTTAATGCCCGGCATTAGATTGTTTTAATCTTGTAATCAAATTGTAACTTTGGTAATATGTACAGACGGAACATATTTTTTATGTCAGCGTTATACATTCTGCCAAAATAAATTAGTTTATTTTTTTTGGTGCTTGGCAGAATGGTTTTGTAATTTTGAAAGAGAGGTGGTCAATAATAAGTTAAAAAACGGCAAGGGAGCCTCAACCCAAAAAAAAAGAGGCAGCGCTTGATTACGTTGAGCGTAACAATGAAGTAAAAAGGGATGCCCGATCCCAAAAAAACGAGGCGAAAGTTTATTTAGGAGGTAACAGTAAACATGATGAAAAAAGCAGAAAAAAATGCGAAGCGAATTATTTCCCATTTGATCGTTTTTGTAATGGCATTTGGGCTCGTTACTCCTTTCGCAAGGCTGCAGGTTTCGGCTGCAGCAGGAGAAGGACGCGTGCTTCTTACGGGTACAGCGTTCGGCCGCACCGATGGAAATTGGAATCCGGCAGAATGTAATCCCGAAAATGCTTTCGACGGCAGAGAGGACACCATTTACCGCGGAGGCGGAGGACCGGAAGCTGTAGTCGGTCTTGATTTAGGTGAAGGTAACCTGTACCGATTGGCATCAGTAAGAATTCGTCCCATGGCCGATGGTCTAACTTGGGAAAGCGACCATTGCGCCAGCCATGTGCAGGGGTCTGTAGATGGAGTTAATTGGATAAACTTAGGAAATATTCCTTCATTAAATGGTTTAGCCAATCCTTGGTGGACATTGAACCTGCCGGCAGGCCAGCCTACATTCAGATATTTCAGGCTTCAAGCCAGCACGGGGCACTTAAGGGTAGAATTCAGAAACCTCGAATTTTACGGCTACATCCCCTGCGAAGGCTGCGACCAAGAATTTTGCGTTTGCTGCCCGGATTGCGATGCATGGCCGTGCGTATGCCCGTGCTTCTATTGCAACCTGTATCCGTGTGACTGCTATGTAGCGGATCCGGATGCACTTCCGGGCGAATTCCTTGATCAAATATTCAACACTAATTTTTCGAACGGTTTGGGAAACGTTGATCACGACAACTGGACCAACAGCCCGACCGTTCACTACGATTCGGTTGAAGGAGACTTTATTAGGTTTCCGGCGGGAGACTCTGTAGCCATCATTTATTTGTCCGGCTGGGTGCCTGTGCCGGGCGACCTGTATGTGTTAACCATCAGATACAGAACGGATACCACGGTTGCAAACAGGCTCCTTCAAATTAGCAGCGACAACACATGGATGATGTGGCCTACGGTTGGCCGCCCGATGTGGGCCGAACTTCAAATGCCCCGCACAATGAACGAATGGGGTACGGCTTATCTTGTTTTTGAAGGGCAAGAACTGCGTCAGGTACCGGATCAACCGGGCACCATTGCTCCGGTAGCACTTCGTTTCGACAGAATGTGGAACAATATCGGACACGGCCTTTGGGACGTCGCCGAAATTTCAATTAACAAATACAGCGAAGCCAACGTCCAAAGCTGGACTGTCGACTATGTTTACGGTGCAGGCGCAAGCGGCCCCGTAGCATCCGAAACAGTGGTTCGCGGACGTTTCGTCGATTTGCCCTTGGCAACAAGAGCAAACGGCATATTCCTGGGATGGTACACCGAATCGAACGGCGGCGGAAGATACATCGGTTACGCCGGAGATTCTTACCTTCTCAGATCCGATATAACTCTTTACGCTCATTTTGAATGGGCCGACCAAAACATAGTTTCATATGATTTAAACGGCGGAACCAACCGTCTCGTGCAGCAAGCCGACGGTTACCCGGCAAACGGAAGGATTAAACAATCCGATGTTTCGGAGGTTGTCCTTTTGGTAGGCGAGTCGACCGTACTGCCCAATGCAGTGCGTTTGGGTCATGCTTTCGACGGCTGGTTTGACGGCGATACGCGCGTCGGCGGCGGCGGCAATTTGTACGCCCCAAGCTCGAATGTGATTCTCAAAGCCGGCTGGACGCCGATCAGCTTAAGCGAAGGCAACTTGCTTGCAGGTTCCGGCGCGGACTTCTCCGGCGGATTTTTGCCGATGAATGTCTGGAGCGGTTGGGAAGTATTAGACCTTGCGGTCGGCGCAGCCCCTAACGGCAGTAACGCCGCGTTCCTTGCGGCTTCTGCTCCCGGCGGCATTCAAACTCTCTATTGGCAGGCCGGCAGCGGCGGACTGCCCGGTTTGGTCAACGGCAGATCCTAC
>WRDG01000112.1 GCA_009783525.1 Defluviitaleaceae bacterium
ATTTCACGCGCGTTGGAAAAAGATTTTGACGCACGGGAGCCGTTAGAGTATTCCTCTAAAATCTGTTCGGTTTCCTGCATAGCAGATAACGTATCGGCGTTCAGTTTCGGTTCGCGGATTTCAAACGGGAAACCATGCTGTTTGATTGACATATGAAGAAAAACATTTATTGCCTCGCTTAAATTAAGACCGAACCCGGCAAAAGTTTCTTCGGCTTTGGCTTTAACGGAAGGGTCAAGCCGGATATTATAATTAGTAGTTTTCATATTATCTCACGTATAATAGAATTATTTCTTTTAGAGGTAATTCTATTATTTTTTCTCCCTTCATTAAGATTGTATCAGCGGGAATATCTACCCGCTTGGTATAATAGATGTGGCACTGCGGATTTGTACATTGTTTTGAGACGATTTGTAATCTCTGTGGCAAAAGGAATTCACAAGGGCTTCGCGCACGGCATCCAAGCGTTAGCACCGGAAAACTCTACGCGGACACACTGTTTATCATCAATGATAACTTTTGAAATCTTTGGATACAATATGGGTTCTAGATGGTTTAAAACTGCTTGACTTATTTCACGCAGGGTTTTTCAAAAACCATTTGCCCCATCACGGTTCCATCGTTTTTGATGCCGAAATATATTTCTCCACCGCCGTGCTTGTTTAAAACAGCGGCCATGGAGATAACGCCTTCTTTAAGTTCGGCGGTCGTTTTCTTAAATTCAAGTTTTTCGTTTTCTTTTCCAAATTTCAAATCATGCTTCCGTTGATTAGTTCATTTGATTTTTTATTTTAACCGACGCAACAATTTAACGCTAATCCAATCGAATGTGTTGAAAAGAATTTTATTGCGCGGATCGCGTCCCACGCCATGAATTTACCGTAAACTCTGGTTATTTTGATGATAGAAATAGCGCAGGGTTTGACGACAAGCGGCAATATGCGGACAGTTTGATTTCTACTGTTCGAACCACAAACGAGAGCAAAGAAATTGAATGGAAAAACAAACAGGTATTCATCTCGTCAAACAAAAAAACACCATGTATGCCATATTGCAATTTAATAAGCCAAATATATTAAAGAAACGATACGAACTTGATTTTTGGCAATTGAAAAAATCCGGCAGCTTTGCGTACATACCGACAAAAAAAATTGCGTTGGTTTTTGAGGCGATGGAAAAAGCGGCGGTAAAAAAACCCGAAACGGCAAGCTTGGATTGGCTCGCTTTTGTCCGGCGTTTTTTATTTTACCGCAAGCATCATAAGCAGCGGAGGGACAAACATATGACTGCCTTCGATTCGGTAGCCCGTTCCGTCGGGGCCCGTTTGCACGGGCAGGCAATCGAGCGCCTTTTCCGCCGTCTCTTCCGAAATGCCGCATCTTTTTGCGATAGCGTCAAGCGGTACGAACAGGTCGAAGTTGTCTGCGGTCATTTCGTACAATGCGAAATAAACTTTCAAGTTTGTTTTTTCGCACAGCGTTTCCAGTACGATACGGACATCCCGCTCTCCCTTGAACGCTTCGGCATTGCGGTACTTGTGGCTTGAAACAACGCCTTCATTTTAAAAATTACGTCACCGAGGCTTTCTGCCGGCGAATGTCCCAGCAGACTGTCCGTGGAAACGCCGAAATATTTTGCCAAATCCGGCAGCAGCTGTATGTCCGGGCAGCAGCTTCCCTGTTCCCATTTCGAAACGGATTGGTTGGTCACCCCAAGCACGTTTGCAAGCTCTTCCTGCGTCACGCCTTTTTGCCTGCGTAAAAACGCGATGCGTTCGTTGATTTTCAATTCCGTCATTTCCATTGCCCCCTATGCAAATTTTTCATATGAAAATATTATGCCGCCAAACATCGCCGAACAATGGCGCGTTGGTTTGAACAGGCAAAAAAATTTCCAACACCGGGTTGGAAATTAAAAAAACGGGCGTTTCCGCCCGTCTGCTTGAATTTTTTTATAAAGGCAAATACCTATCTCTCAAACCAAAACCTTCCGAATGATGCCCACCATTTCGTCGTAGCCGTTTAAAAACTGCGTGAGCGTGGCACGCGACGCGCCGAAGTGGGCAAATTCTTTCGGCTTCATGCCGTCGGGCTCGTATGCGCGGGAAAAATCCTTAAAATATTTTTTTAGCTGCGAAATAATTTTTCCGTCCACAGGGATGTCCATCCTGTTTTTCATTTCGCCGCCGAAAAAATCCGTTTCGTTTAACATTTTTATCCAGCGGCCGGGTATTGTCATGGAAACGTCGCCGCCCACAAACTCCGAGCAGTGCAGGTGGCTGCGGAACGCCGCCGCGAGCAGGCGCGTCCTGTAGTTTTTCTTTTTATAAATTTCGTATGCGTGCTTGAAAACCGCCACGCCGCTCAAATCGAAAATTTCGGGGTCGGTTAAAATATTTTCCTCTTTTGCCGTTTCGCGCAGCCAGTCTTCTATGCGGCCCACCATAATGGTGCATACCGGACACAGGCCGTCATTAGGAAGCCCCGCGTGTTCGCGGCGCTTGAACGCGCGCTCGACCGCTTCCGCCACACAAACCGCCTGCGCGACCGTAAACGAAACGGTGGCGTTTATGTTGACGCCGTTGAACACGGATTCCTCCACGGCGGCGATGCCCGCTTCGGTCGCCGGGATCTTGACCATAATATTTTTCGCGAGCTCTTTAAAATGCAGCGCCTGTTTTAACATGTTCGCCGGGTTGCGGTAATACTTCGCGTTCGTTTGAATAGATATAAAGCCGCTTTTGCCGCCGCTCCCGTTGAAAACAGGCAGCAGCATCGCCGCGCCCTCGGCCGCCATGTATTCGTTAAGCATCCACGCGACGTCGTCTTCGGAAGCCGTCCTGTAATCGTGAATAAACGATTTTATTACAGGCAGGTAACGCTCCGTTTCATTTTTAAGCACCTGCCCGACAATAACCGGGTTGGTGGTCGCGCCCGCGGCGCCGTTATCTATCGCATAACGCAGTTCGCCCGTCGCGCAGCTGTCGTTCCAAAACTGTGTTGGAGTCGACTGCGACATTTGAAGCAGATTTTTTAAGGATGCCATTGTTATGATGCTCCTTCGTCAATTTTTTCGGGAATTGTATCACAAACCGCTGCGGCCTTTGTGGTAAAATTTACGAAACGGAGGTACTGCAATGAAGGTCGAATTTGACGCGGACGATGTAAAAACCATGCGCGAAGCACTCGAGCGCTGGGGCCTCGCCTCGCAAGTGGGGCAGGCCGTTGAAGAATGCGCCGAACTTATCGTCGCGCTGCAAAAATATATAAACAGGGAGCCGAGGCATGAAGCGGCCGAAAATATTTTGGACGAAATAGCCGACGTGGAGATCATGCTCGCGCAAATCCGTTTCGCGCTCGGAATAAGCGACGACACTCTGCGCGAACGCATGTCCCAAAAGCTCAACCGGGTTAAATCAAAATATCTCAATCCACCTGGCACATCTTCATAACAAGCAGCGCGGCTGCGCGGCTTTCTTCCGTGATGCCGGCGGTGCAGTCCGGATCGACCGAAATTTTTGCTTCCGGCAGACGCGCTTTTATTATCAATGCGTTTGAAACGACGCAGATGTCTGTGCACAGCCCGACCAGTTCTATTTCGTCGAAGCCGCCTTCCGCGAGAGCTTCGGCAAGAAGAAGCGAGCCGAAGGCCGGCTTGTCGATTATTTTTTTGCCTTCGGCAAGCGGCAGAAGCTCCGCTATAATTTCATGCCCCCAAGTGCCGCGTATGCAGTGCGGCACGGGAAGATTTTTTCCTTCCCGAGTTTCCAAATAATTTTTTTCGTGAGTGTCCCTCGTAAAAAAAATGACGTCGCCGTTATTAACGGCGGCGTCTGTTTTATTTTTTATGTTTGCGACGATATCCATCGCATGCGGGCTTCCGAGTGACCCGGACACGAAGTCGTTTTGCATGTCTATAACAACAAGGGCTTTATTCATTACAACAGCTCCTTATATTTTTTAATAAATATAACTTTAAACAGCGACACGACAATCATGTAAACGAGAACCGTCAGCGCGAGCCACGCGAAATATACCGGCGGCAGCGGCGCGAGCTCAAGCGCCTCGCCTATCGGCGTAAACGGTATTGCGGTAAGGACCGCTATGCCCGCGAAGGTGAGCGTCACGACCGGAAGCGATGCGCGGCTCTGTATAAACGGTATCTTCGGCGTACGGATCAAATGTATAACAAGCGTTTGTGACCACATGCTTTCAACGAACCAGCCCGCTTGAAACAGCGCTATAAAATAAGCCGAAACAGCCGGGTCGGTTATATCGCCGAACTGCGCGCCGCACATTGCGGGGCATATGATAAAAAACATAAGCGCATATGTGGTTAGGTCGAATATCGAGCTTGTTGGCCCGAACCAAACCATGAACTTGCCTATGCTTGTCGCGTCCCACTTTCGCGGAACGGATAAAAAATCTTTGTCCACGTTGTCCCATGGGATGGTCACGCAGGAGATGTCGTAGATGAGGTTGAGCAGCAGTATATGGATGGGCAGCATCGGCAGGAACGGCAAAAAGGCGCTCGCCACGAGAACCGAGAACATGTTCCCGAAGTTGGAGCTCGCGGTCATCTTTATGTACTTGATAATGTTCGCGTAAATTTTTCGGCCTTCGATCACGCCGTTTTTTAAAACCATCAAATCTTTTTCGGTGAGGATCATTTTGGCGGACTCCTTTGCGATGTCCACCGCCGTGTCAACGGAAATGCCAACGTCCGAGGCGCGCATGGCCGCCGCGTCGTTTATTCCGTCGCCCATGTACCCTACCGTGTGTCCGTTGTCGCGCAGCGCCGTTACGACCCGCGCCTTTTGCTGCGGCGAAAGTTTTGCGAATACGTCAGTTTCTTCGGCCGCTTTTTGGAGCGCTTCGTCGTCCATGTCTTCGACGTCCGAGCCGAGCAGTATCCTGTCCGCAGAAAGCCCGACCTGTTTGCAAACGCTTCGCGTGACCGCGTCGTTGTCGCCTGTCAAAACCTTGACGTCAACGCCGTAGTCGTGCAGCGACGCGATCGCCGCGGCGGCGCTGTCTTTTGGGGGGTCAAGGAAGGCAAGATAGCCGATAAGAACCATTTCGCTTTCGTCCGCAACAGAAAACGCGCCCACCGGCGAATGGTTGGTCCGCTGAGCCACGCCCAGCACGCGGAAACCGTCGTCGTTAAAATTATTGCAAGTCTCTATCACTTCGCGGCGAAGCTCGTCGGTCATCGGCTCGACATTGCCCTTGTATTCCGCGTATGCGGAAATAGAAAGCATTTCTTCGATCGCGCCCTTGGTGATCATCTGAGTCTTGCCGCTGTTGTCCGCTATCACCACGCTCATGCGCCTTCTGCCGAAGTCGAACGGTATTTCGTCAACCTTCACATACGATACGTCTTCGTCTACCACCTTTTCTTCGCGCGCGCGCTCGATTATCGAAACATCCATCAAATTGCGCAGCCCGGTTTGGTAATAGCTGTTAAAGAAAGCATGGCGAAGCACCCTCGGGTCTTCGTTGCCGTGTATGTCCAAATGATATTCCAATATTATTTTGTCCTGGGTAAGCGTGCCGGTTTTGTCCGTACACAAAATATCCATCGCGCCGAAATTTTGGATGGCGTTTATTTCTTTGACGACAACCTTTTCTTTTGACATGGACGACGCGCCCTTGGCGAGGTTAGCCGACACGATCATGGGGAGCATTTCGGGCGTGAGACCGACCGCAACGCTCATTGCGAACAAAAACGCCTGCATCCAGTCGCCTTTGGTGAAACCGTTTACGAACAGCACGACGGGCACCATAACGAACATGAAGCGGATGAGCAGCCACGAAACAGACTTGACGCCCTTGTCGAAGCTGGTCGGCGGCGCTTTGTCACGCAATCTGCTTGCTATGCCGCCGAAAACCGTATCGTCGCCTACCGCGAGCGCGAGCGCCGTCGCGGAGCCCGATATGACCGTGCTGCCCATAAACGCGAGGTTGTTTAAATCGAGCGGGTTTACCGGCTTGCCCGGCAGCGCCGCACCGAATTTTTCTACCGGCTCGCTTTCGCCCGTAAGCGACGACTGGCTTATGAAAAGATCCTTCGCTTGAAGGATGCGCAAATCCGCCGGGATGATGTCGCCCGCAGCAAGGTGTATCACGTCGCCCACAACAATTTCGTCGAGCGGAATCTCGTCCTTGACCGAAACAGTTTCTTCTGATTCCTCCTGCTCGACCCGGCGCGCAACTGCGATGGTCGTTTCGACCATCTCGCTCAATTTTTCTGCGGCGTCCGCGCTGCGGAGCTCCTGCACGAAATGAAGCATGCCGCTTATAAAAACCATCGCGAAAATAATAATGGCCGCAGTCGGATCTTTTTCACCCGCCGAGGCCATTATAACGTCCGTTACAAACGAAAAGACCGCGAGTGCGGTAAGCACCACGGTAAAAGGATTGACGAACGCGCTTTGCAGCCGCTTTGCCACGGTCACTTTTTTTTGCTTGGTTATTGCGTTGGCGCCGTACTGGTCGCGCATTTCGTCCGCTTGTTCTTCGTCGTAGCCGTCGTATGTATTGTCGTATTGAATGAGAATTGTTTCGATTGGCTTGCCCGCCGCGTTAAGCAGCCGGCGCTTTGCCCTGTCGGCGGATGTGGATGGATATCCTCCGTGTTTTTTTAGCGCGGGCGACGCCTGAAGCGATTTTTTTTTCATTTTTATGCCCCCTGTCCGTTTTAAACCGTTCGTTTTCAACAGACAACAGGCGCATTAATAAAAGCGGGGACGCGGGGGCGGTTTGCCGTCGCGCGCGCTGTCAGTCAATGCGCCGCCGTCCGAATTGCCGCCGTTACTGCCATCGGGTTCCATACCCCCGCCCCCTTTCCGCATAAAAATTTTTTTACAGAAAAAATAAATGAACTAAAAATTTTTTTTATTATACAAATTTTTTTTATTTTTTTCAATTAGTGTTACGGCGCCAAAGCGCTGCAACATTGAAACAGCGTTTTAACGCTGTAATGCCGAAAAATTACGAAGAAAAAAAATTGAAAAAAATGTCGCGCAAAAAAAAATTTATTATATGCTTTGTATTGCGCGTCATTAAATGATACAATATAAACAATTTAGTGCAATTGTGATAATACGCAATAAAAAAATAATAAAGAGGTATGACATGGACAACATAAACGAAAGCGATCCAATTGAAAAAATCGGTTTTTCTACGAGAGTATATAACGCTCTGCAGCGGATGGGCATACGTACCGTCGGTGAAATGCTGGCATTGACCCGCGAGCAAATTAGCAGTATACGGAACCTCGGAGTAAAGAGTGTCAATGAAATGGAAGACGTCCAAAAAGAAATAAAATACGGCGGCCGTCCAAAAACAAGGGAAGAACGCCTGGCAGACATAGCGGAAATGGAAAAAAATATATCACCGGTAATTTTTATCGATGCGGACGGCTCGCTTAAGTTCGATAAAAGGCTCGGCGATTTAAAGCTTCCGTTCCGCGTAAACCGCATCCTCGCGGACGCGGGCTTTAATTACGTCTCCACTATTTTGCGCGCCAACCCCGACGAATTGCTTGACCTTCCGTTTATCGGCTCCGGAAGCGCCGAAAAAATTTTGGTCAAAATTTCTTCGATAAAATTTGA
>WRDG01000113.1 GCA_009783525.1 Defluviitaleaceae bacterium
GTCTCTCCACGCCTTGTCAGTACTGTCCACAGCAGTTACCTGCTTTCGTCTTCGTCGTCGGCATCCGGCTCGCCGTCATCGTCTTCCGCCGGCGCATCAAAATCTTGCGCAGGCTCGGTTTCCGCCGCTTCATTTGTCGCCGGAGGGAAAACCTTGTATGTAATAAACAAACGCACGGCCTGCCCTATTATGTAAAAAATTACAATTACCAAAGAAACGCGCAGGCTCATTTCATATAAGTTGAACCCGTAAACGATGCATACAACGGTCGCTACAAGCGCAGCCACAATACAAATGTAAATATGGAGCTTTTCTAATTTAAGCATACATACCGTCCTTTACAACACTTTGTTCCCGTGTCCTATAGTCTTAATGTAAAAACGTCCGTCGTCCGCGTACAGTTCGACCGTCCTGCCGAAGTTTTCGCCCGTTTCGCTCGCAAGCAACGGGATGTGGAGCAGCGAAAGCAATTTTTTTGTGGCTTCCACATTTCGGTCGCCTATACGCATGTTTTCGTTAGTCGAATTATACGCAAACATTTGCGCTCCACCTGCTATTTTTGCTTTAAGTCTATCTTTTCCTGCGCCCAGCTTTATCATGTCCTGTATCATTTTAACCATTGCTGTATCTGCAAATTTCGCTACATTTGTATTGTTTTGTATTTGTTTGGAATCGGGAAGCATGATATGAGCGAGCCCGGCAATTTTAGTTACGGAATCATACAACGCTATTCCGACACAGGAACCGAGCCCGAGCGTTGTCAATACTCCGGGCGCCCGCGTCACGTTTAGGTCCGCCATACCGACTACAATCATTCCACCCGACATATCAGCCAACTCCCAATGCGCTAAGAATACGCGACAACGACGGCATGTCGGGCACTAAAATAAAATAACCGGACATTTCGATTTTATCCACCTTAAACCCTGATTCGATAAACAAAACGCGGTCGGCAACCTTTCCGAACTCTATTGCCGGCACCGACAAAATCGCATTTGCCATATCAATCGACATATAAGGTATGGACGGCGTTATCCTCAATTTCGTCAAGCCGGACAACGAACCGACATACGCCGAAATGAGGATGTTGCCTATCTCGTTTACAGCCGACATTTCCAATTCGCCGAATGTATCGTTTTTCGGCACCATGCCGCCCATCACGACGTCAACCATTGCGTTTGCGGATTTCATATCCAATATGAACATCATGATACCGTTTATGTCTCCGGTCAAAGAAACCAAAACGCCCACGATGATATTGCTCGGCCCGCCGATAAAACCCGCTATGTCTTTAAATTCAAGCAGTTTGACCGACGGCACCGGCATCTCTACTTTTTTTTCGAGCATTTTGCCAAGCGAAGTGACGGCGTTGCCGCTGCCAATGCTCCCTATTTCTTTTAAAATATCAAAGTGCGTATCGCCTAAGTTGTTTATATCCTTCATCCGGATGCCTCCCGATTAATTTTTGCGTCCCATTATACCCATCAGCTTGCCCATAAACCCGCGTATCCCGCTCGGTTCTGCTGCGGGAACGTCCGCGAGAAGCTTGCTGCTTATCGCTTCTATGCACCGTGAGCTGTCGGAATTCGGGAAACATATGCTCACCGGCTCCTGACGTTTCACCGCTTTTATCATATACGGGTCATACGGTATGTTGCCGAGGCTTTCGATGTTTATGCCCATAAACTGTTCGCAAACGCGCCTTAGCTTGTCGAATGCTTCCCTTCCTTCGGACGGGTTATATACTCGGTTTACCACAACTTTAAAATCGGGCTTTTCGCCTTCGGTTTCGACTGCGGACTTGATGACAGCATAAGCGTCCGTCATGGACGTGGGGTCGGACGTCGTGATTATTACCGCTTCTTTTGACGCGCGTATAAAATCCACAACATGTTTTGAAATGCCTGCGCCGGTGTCTATCAGGATAAAATCAGCTACCGCATCCAATTTTACAAAATTGTTTAACAGTTCGGTTATTTGCCTGTCGTTTACATCGGTCAATGCGGCAAGCCCCGAACCGCCCGACAAAAATTTTATGCCCATCGGGCCGTCGGACAGCGCCTCTTCAATTTCCGCAGTTCCGGTCATGATATCTTTAAACGTAAAAGACGGGCTTACACCCAGCAAAACCTCGATGTTTGCCAAGCCAAAGTCGGCGTCTATTATTACCACACGTTTTTGCTTTTTCGACAGTTGGACGGCTAAATTTACCGTAAAATTTGACTTGCCCACTCCGCCTTTTCCGCTTGTTACGGTCATTACACGCGCGTTTACAGTCTTCGCTGTCTCTTCCGCCAGGCGGCTGCGCTGCTCCACCAAATCGCGGAGCCTTTTAGCTTGATCCATGTTTTTTTTTGCCGCGCCGCTCAAAATCCCGATATGAAAAAAAACATTCCGTTTTTGTCATGACTACCACCCGAGCCCAAGCAGCGCTTTCGCGATTTGATCGGGCTGAGCCGTTCCAATATCGTTTGGCACATTTTGCCCGAAAGTTACATACGAAACCTTTTTGCCCGTTACATAGCACACGTTCAATAAAACGCCGATGTCGCACGTTTCGTCCAGTTTGGTAAATATCAATCCGAAGTCGGCAACATTTGCGTAGCAGTTCACTATTTGAAGCAGGTCTTCATATTTTGTGGTCGCGCTTAACACAAGAAATTTTTTGCAATCCGGTATTATTTTTATCATGTCAGTCAAATCTGAAAGATTGTCCGCGTTTTTGTGCGATCTCCCCGCCGTGTCGACAAGAACTACGTCATGCTTGGGAAGCAGGTTTTCCAAATGCCTTTCCATGTCGGATGTGTTGTAAACCACTTGTATGTCCAAACCTAAAATATCGGCATAAATTTTTAACTGCTCGACGGCGGCAATACGGTATGTGTCCGCAGTGATCAGCCCGACACGCAAATTATGGCTGAAGGTAAGCACAGATGAAAGTTTTGCGATTGTGGTTGTCTTGCCCACTCCCGTCGGGCCCATAAAAAATATTACCCGGCCTGCGCTTTCTATGTTTTGATTGATTTCCTGCGGCTCGCCCAAAATATTTAGTATTGTGCCGTAAATTATTTTAATTATAAGCGGGATATCGATCTTTTCCTGTTCGTCCACGTTGTTTATGGGTTCGAGGAGAGCCGCCGCTATTTCGCTTGTAACTCCCTGCCCCACCAACGAATCGTAGAATAACTGCAGTAAATTATTTTCGTATTGCCTCTCAGATGAGGTTCGCGCCATTTGCTCGGTCACGTTAAGGCGTTCGACTGCGCGGGCAAGGAGCTCCTCCGCGTTCGACAATTTATTTTCCAAAACCGATATTTGCTGACGCTGGTCAAATATCTGACGGTCTCGCAGTATGTCCGCCTGTCCGCCGGATAGATTAGGCGGCGGCGCCGCGTCCGCATTTGCTGCGGGCATTTTTTTGCTTGCCGGCGCAGAATTAAAAAACTCGTCCATATCGTCGGATACGGTTATGTCAAGTTTTCGTCTTTCCTCTTTCTTTTCTTCTTTTTTATTTTCTTGTTTTTCTTCTTTTTTTACCGTGTTTTTTTCCGGTTCTTTGTCTTTTTTTTCTTCCGCTTTTTTATCTTTTTTGTCTTTGCGTTCTTTGTCCGCTTTTTCGTCTAACGCAGCCGTTATCAAAACCGTCGGTTTTACGAGAAATGAAAAGAGTCCCTTGCTCTTCTTTTTTTTGATGGACAAAATTATCGCGGATAGCCCCAAGTCTTCGCGTACGCTCTCCAGCGCTTCCTGTTCGGTTTTACCTTCGTACTTTTTTATTATCATCAGGCTGTCACCATTCCGACGGGCTGCACTTCAACCGTTTGGTCAAGCTCGTTGTAGCTCAGCACGATTAGGTCGGGCGCAAGTTCGTCGACCCATTGCTTGAAATACATACGCACGAACGGCGATGTCAGGATTATGGGTACGACGCCTGTGCTGGTCAATTTGTTTATTTCGCGTTTCAAACTTTCGACCAGTCTTTGCTGCATCGAATTGTCAAACTGCACGAAGCTGCCGAGTTCCGTCCTTTGTATATTGTTTAACATAATGCGCTCGAGTTCGGGGTCCAGTGTGATAACCGTATTAGTCCCCTGCGAAAAAAATTTGGCGGAAATGGCGCGTTTCAAATTTTGACGCACATATTCTGTGAGCATGTCCGTATCGCGCGTAACCGGAAAATAATCCGCAAGAGTTTCCATTATAGTGACAAGATCCCTTATCGAAACGCCTTCGCGCAGCAGTTTTGACAATACCTTTTGGATTTCGCCCACACTCATCATTTTTGGCACAAGCTCGTCAATAAGCACAGAATGTGTTTCTTTCACATGGTCAATCAGCGTTTGCACGTTTTGTCTCGAAAGCAATTCGTGCAGGTGCTGTGTCAGCACCTTAGTGATAAGCGTCGCAATAATCGCCGGCGGGTCAACCACCGTATAACCCAGCGCTTCCGCCCTCTCCCGCTGTGATTCGGTTATCCAAAGCGCGGGCAGGCCCATATAAGGCTCGACTGTTTCAATGCCGTCAATTTCTTCTTCCACATACCCGGAATTCATGGCCATGTAGTGGTCAAACATAATTTCGCCGCCGGCAACCTCAACGTTTTTAATATGGATTGTGTATTTGTTTGGAGCAAGACGGATGTCGTCCTGTATTCTGACAGTAGGAACGAGTGTGCCGAGCTCCATTGCTATTTGCCGCCTGATCATATAAACACGCTCCAGCAGGTCGCCGCCCATTCGCGCTTCCACCAGCGAAAGCAATCCGTAACCCAATTTAATTACTATAGGATCTACAGACAGCAGCGAAACCATGCTGTCCGGGTTTCTTATCACGTCGGCTTCTGCGTCGTCCGTCGTAATTTCCGTTTCGATCGAGGCAAGCTTGGTACGCCTGTTCATGGCGTATCCCAAATAGATTATCAGCAACCCGAATGGCAAAAAAACATATATCGGCAGCGGAGTGAAAAGACCCATAAATGCCAGTGCCGCTCCGGTTATAATCAACACGAGCGGGTGGTTTAACAATTGCTTGGTTACTGCCGCGGAAATGTTGCTGTCGGTCGTGGCCTTTGTAACAAGAAGACCGGTGGCGGTTGCAATCAAGAGCGACGGGATTATATGCACGAGCCCGCCGCCGATAGTGAGCAGCGCGTAATGATTTAACGCGTCTCCTATCGAAAGCGCTTCGCCTGTTGCGGCTCCGGTAGCCCCGAGTGCGACGCCGCCAATTAAATTTACAAAAACAATCAAAATTCCGGCGATTGCGTCGTTTTTTACGAACTTGCTTGCGCCGTCCATCGCGCCGTAAAAATTTGATTCGTCCTGTATCTTTTTGCGGCGTTCTTTAGCCTCCTGCTCGTCAATCAATCCGGTGTTAAGGTCTGCGTCTATAGCCATCTGTTTGCCGGGCATCGCGTCCAAAGTAAAACGCGCCGTCACCTCTGCTATTCGTTCGGAACCCTTTGTGATTACCAAAAAGTTTACAATCACGATGATTATAAAAACAATAATGCCAACGACCATGTTGTTTCCCGCAACAAATTGCCCGAAGGTGTCGACAACCGCACCGGCGTCCCCCCGGAGCAGGATCAATTTTGTTGTCGCAAGGCTCATAACCATCCTGAAGAGCGTCATGATTAGAAGAACCGTTGGAAAAAGTGACATGTCCAACGCTTCAGTGGCATAAAATGCGTTTAACAAAATCAACAGGGATATTCCGATGTTGACCATCAATAAAAAATCTATAACAATTTTTGGCGGCGTGAATACAATCAAAACAACGATTGCAACAAGCATGATGCCCAAATACGCATCTTTCAATTTCATTTGAATTGATTCACATCTTCGCTGTAAATTTTTTTGATTATACTTTAAGCATTTTAAAAATTCTACAAATAATTTTTGTGCGATGTTTGACAATTAAAGTTGAAACATAAAAAAAGCCGCCGTTTTTTCGGCGGCGGCTGCATATTGAATTATTTTTATGCGGCGTTTTTTAAGCGGAACACATAGGCCAATATTTCCGCCACTGCCGCATACAGTTCCGGCGGGATTTCCTGATTAAGCTGTACAGTGTCGTAAATGGTGCGCGCAAGCGGCGGGTTCTCCACGACAACTATATCATTGTCGCGGGCCGCGTCCCTGATCCGCTTTGCCAAATAATCAACGCCTTTTGCAACGAGCACCGGCGCGCCGCCGGCTTCGTTGAATCTGTCATATTGCAATGCGACGGCGTAATGCGTCGGGTTCGTTATTATTACATCCGCCTTCGGAACGTTTTGCATCATGCGCCGCATAGAAACTTCGCGCATTTTTTGTTTTATTTTTTGCTTTATCTGAGGATTGCCTTCGGTTTGCTTCCATTCTTCTTTGACTTCCTGCTTCGACATCTTCAACTTTTTATTTTGCTTGTACCAAGTGTACGCATAATCGGCAGCCGCGATAAATAAAAAAAGCAATCCAACCGTTAAGCCGAGGTCAACGATTAGATTGCCGATATGAACAACAACTTCTTCTAAGGTCATATACAATAAATTCGGAATAAAATTAATTTCGTCTTTTATCATCGTGAATATAACTGCGCCCACCGCAACAAACTTAAGCATTGATTTTACGAAATTTGCCAAGAGCTCCATAGAAAAAATTCGTTTAAAACCGCTCAAGGGGTTCAGTTTATTAAATTTTGGCTGCAACGGTTTGCCTGTCACCTTCCAACCGACTTGTACTAAGTTTGTAATAATCCCAACAACAAGAACGACGGCGAAAATGGGTAACACAAATAAAATTATCCTTTGAAATAAAAACGCGACATGATTGGCTATAAAAACTTGTTCGATTAATTGATCTGTGTCTAACATGTATCTTATCTCAAAATTGAAAAGTCCCAATAAATTATTAAAAATTCCGCCGCCAAACAAACGCAATGAAAAAAAAGCCGCAAGGAATAAAAAAGCTGTGCTCACTTCCTGGCTTTTAACTACCTGCCCTTCATCGCGGGCCTTTTCTTTTTTTCTCTGCGTAGGTTGTTCGGTTTTTTCTCCGGCCGCCGAGTCGTCAAAAAAACGCAGGTTTAACGGGATATAGCCGTTTATTTTCATGGAGCCAACGCCATCCCCCAAATTACGTTTATCAAAGCTTCATGAGCCAAATCGAAAACATAATTATATATTGTCACCAAGCTTGGAACTCCGACCATTAAAAGGAGCAGCAAGCCCATCAGCAGTTTAATGGGCATACCCACGACAAAGACATTCATTTGCGGCACCGCTTTAACCATTATTCCGAGCGCGGCGTCTATAACCAAAATGGAACCCACAATCGGAAGGGCGATCTTAACTGCGACGATAAAAAAATCCGCCATAAGCTCAAGCATATACCAAGCCAGCATGGGATTGCCCAAAATATTCGCGCTGCCAACCGGCAAGATGCTGTAGCTATAAAAAAACGCGTTAATAAA
>WRDG01000114.1 GCA_009783525.1 Defluviitaleaceae bacterium
CGCTTTCCGCAAACGGCAAAATGACGGTCGGCGGCATCATGTCGTTCATACAGTATGTGCGGCAGTTCAATATGCCGATAACGCAAATTGCCAATATATCGAACGTCTTGCAGCAAATGGCCGCAGCCTCCGAGCGCGTCTTCGAATTTTTAGGCGAAGAAGAAGAGTCACAGGACGAAAAAAACCGTGAAAAAATAAATCCCGAAAAAGAGCATGACATTTCGTTTGAAAATATCGTATTCGGCTATGACCCGGAAAAACCAGTCATCAAAAATTTCAGCGCGTCAGTTGCGCCGGGCCGCAAGGTCGCAATCGTAGGGCCAACGGGCGCGGGAAAAACAACCCTGATAAAACTCCTGATGCGTTTTTACGACACTAACAGCGGAGCGGTAAAACTCGACGGTAAAGACACGAGGATGTACAGACGCGGCGAGCTGCGGAAAATTTTCGGCATGGTGCTGCAGGACACATGGCTATTTAGCGGCACGATTGCGGACAATATCAGGTACGGACGTTTAAGCGCGACGCATGAGGAAGTAGTTGCGGCGGCAAAAGCGGCGCAGGCCGACCATTTTATAAGAGCGCTGCCCGACGGATACGACATGGTGATAAACGAAGAAGCCGACAATATTTCGCAGGGGCAAAAACAGCTTTTGACAATAGCCCGTTCCGTATTGGCGGAGCCCGATGTATTAATACTGGACGAAGCCACAAGCAACGTCGATACCCGTACCGAAATGCAAATCCAAAAAGCAATGGACGGCCTTATGCACGGACGCACGGGTTTTATCATAGCGCACAGGCTTTCTACGATAAAAAACGCGGACTGCATTTTGGTGATACGCGACGGAGACATCGTAGAACAGGGCAGGCACGAAGAGTTGTTAAAAGCCGACGGGTTTTACGCGGAGCTCTACAACAGCCAGTTTAATGTATGAACGGCCGTATTAATGGCCGTATTAACGGCCGTTTTAAAGGCCGTATGAGCCCAAAGGAACTTGTGGCACGCACGCTTGCGCGCAAAGAAGCAGACCGCGCTCCGACCGACTTCGGGGGTACGGTAGTAACATGCATGGATATGTTCGCGCATAAAAAATTATGCGCTTTTTTAAGTACGGACGAAGGCGTTAGCCGGATTATCGATTGGACTATGGGCACGGTCGAGCCGTGCGAAGCTTTAATGAAACTCTTCGGATCCGACTTTAGGCGCGTCGCCATTAATTACGGCGCGCCGAACATTATTGACGGCGCGTTTATCAACGGTTTCGGCATGAGGTTAAAAAAAGCCGACCCGCACGAATACTACGAGACGGTATCTCATCCGCTCGAACACGCGGACTTAAACGACCTTAACGAAATGGCTTTGCCGGATCCGGACACGCCTTCGTTTTATTACGGCCTGCGCGACAAGGCAAAGGATTTGCACGACAACAGCCCGTATGCAATCGTTGCGGACTTCGGCGTGCCCGGATTTTATGAAACATCGCAAAAATTGCGCGGCTACGAAAACTTGGCGTGCGACATGCTGCTGAACCGCGAGTTTTTGTTCGGTTTGTACAACAGATTGCTTGAATTGCAAAAAAGGTTCTATAAAAATTTTTTGGGAGAAGTAGGAAAATACGCGCATGTGGTCGGTTACGCAGACGATCTGGGTATGCAGGACAGATTGCAAATTTCGCCGGAAATGTATCGAGACATATTAAAACCCTACCATAAAAAAATATTTGCGTTTATACGTGAACATACGGACGCAAAAATTATGCTTCATTGCTGCGGCGCAATAGAACCCATCATCGGAGACCTTGCCGACGCTGGCGTTGACATTTTAAACCCGATGCAGACGAACGCTGCGGGAATGGATGCGGCCGCGCTCAAAAAAAAGCACGGCGACAAAATTATTTTTTGGGGCGGCATCGACGAACAGAACCTTTTGCCGTTTGGAACCCGCGAAGAAATTTTTTGCGAAACAAAAAAAATGCTTGATATTATGGCGGGCGGGGGGTATATAATCGCACCGAGCCACAACATACAAGCCGACACCCCGCCGGAAAATGTCACCGCCCTTTTTGAAGCGATTCGATTTCATCAAACGCGCCGCGCTTAGCGTCTTCTTCCGAATTGAACAACAGCGACAAAGAGCCGTCGATCATGTATTTCCAAAAACCGTCTCTAAATTTATCGGGCAGGAGGACAATCACCTGCCCTTTATATTTTGTAAATTTATTGCCCTTCTTACTTTTTTTCCAGGGCTTCGCCATGTATTTGACGAGTCTCGCCGTTCTGTTTTTAAAATCCCGCTCGCGCTGCGCCGCGCCTTCTTTGTCGCCCTCCATGCCGCCGGCGCAAACGCAGCCCGCGCCTATTCGCCGCGGATAATTCGGGTGCTCCATCATGTGGACGTATCTGATGATCTGATAACCGCACATCCCGCAGGTTCCGTTAGGCGCTCCGAGGTCGATCACGTCGGTGCAGCTCCAGCCCGTATGCGGCACGTCGGAGCGTTTCCATAAGTTCGTTTCGTTCCGGTCGTCTGTCAGCTCCCTTGCGCTGTACTTCCGCACCGGTTTTTCTAATTTTGCTTCGCTTATTACATTTGCGGTTTGCTCGGACGAAATATTAAAATCATTTTCGGAATTTTTTGTATCAATCGTATCTTCCGTATCATCCGCAGCTTCATATTTTTCGTACGCCGGTTTTAATCCGTAATCAAAAATGTTTTCGTTGGCGTACTCGTTCAAAGAATCGAAACCGGATTCGTCCGTCTTTTCAATTTCGCCGAATATTTTTGCTTCGTCCAGCGAAATCT
This sequence comes from Defluviitaleaceae bacterium, assembly GCA_009783525.1. Classification (GTDB taxonomy): domain Bacteria; phylum Bacillota; class Clostridia; order Lachnospirales; family WQUN01; genus WRDG01. The sequence continues at coordinate 2,807 of WRDG01000114.1, forward strand.
GGTCAAAATTATTTGCGTTTGTTTTTTTTTGCTTAGGCGCGGCAGTTTTCGGAATGGGCGGCGGCATGTCGTTTGCGGCTTCCGGTTCTATATTGAAAACATTTTTCGCCGGGACAGTTTCATACGGCAACCCGTCTTGAGGTTTTGACGCGCCCTTGAAATCGAAATCTACCCCTATCGGCTTCGTTTTGTTTCCATTGTCAAACAATATTTGGTAAACGCCCGCCGATTCGTCAATCGACTGTATGGTCCCTTCCCCGAACAGCGGATGGTTGACACGCTCGCCCAAAACCATTCTGTTTTTTTGCGCGGCTGCAGACGGCGGAAGCTTCTTGCGCATTTCGTTTATCAAGTCCTGCGGTATGACGCCGATGCGTTCGTAAAGGTTTTCGTCGATGTCGAACAAAAACCTTGACGGCAATTTTTTTGCACCGCCGTTTCCGAAGCCTTCGGATTCGGTCATGTAAAGCCGTTCTTTTGCGCGGGTCATCGCCACGAAACAAAGGCGGCGTTCTTCTTCGAGGCCTGCCGCCTTGCGTTCTTCGAGCGTCCGCGAAGAGGGAAAAACCCCCTCGGTCAGCCCGGTTATAAAAACGTTTGGAAACTCCAGTCCCTTAGCGGTGTGGATTGTCATGAGCCGCACACAGTCACGGCTCTCTTCCAAATTGTTTTCGTCGTGCAGCAAAGCCAGTTGTTTTAAAAATTCTGTCAATGAAAGTGTTTCGCCGTACGACCGTTCATATTCGACCACCGTTTTTTGAAGCTCCGCGAGGTTGTCAAGACGTTCCATGTCGCCTGCTTCGCGTATGTAGCGTTCGTAGCCGCTCTTTTCCATGAGTTGCTGCAAAATTTCCGAAGGCGGCGGCGGGCCCGAGCTGAACGCCGTGTCTCTGAAATGCTCCGTCATTTCGACAAACGCGAGGGCGTCGGTATTTCGCAGCGGCGTGTCATGAACATGCGCAAGCAGCGAATCGTATAAGCAGCAGTTTTCTTCTTCGGCGCATGCTTTTATGTAGGCAATTCTGTTTTTTCCCATTTGCCTGCGCGGCACGTTTATCACGCGCAAAAACGAAAGATCATCCTTAAACGCAACAAGCCTCATGTACGCGATCATGTCGCGTATTTCCATCCTGTCGAAAAACCGCACGCCGCCCCATATTTGATACGGCACATTGCCGTTTACCAGCGCCTGCTCAATATTACGCGACAAATAAACGGCCCGGTACAGCACCGAACAATCGCTGTACTTCCCACCGTTTTTTACTGTTTTTTTTATTTCGTCTGCGATCCATTCCGCCTCCGCTTTTTCGTCGCGCGCATGCAAATGGATCACGGGCATACCCGCCGTGTTTTTGGTGAACAGATCTTTTTTTATGCGCATTTGGTTTTTGCTTATCAAGCAATTTGCGGCGTCAAGCACCTGCGGAGTCGAACGGTAGTTGCGGTCCAAAATAACAGTTTTTGCCGGAACATGCGTCTTGTCGAAATCTACGAATATTTCGACTCGCGCCCCGCGCCACTCGTAAATATTTTGGTCGGGATCGCCCACCACGAACAGGTTTTTATGTTTGCCGCAAAGCATATCGAGCAGACGCATTTCGCGGTTGCTCGAATCTTGAAACTCGTCGACCTGTATATAATGCAGCTGATCACGCCATTTTTCCAAAACCTCCGGAAATTTGCCGAACAGATAAAAAGTAAAATTTACCAAATCGTCGAAATCGAGCCCGAACACTTTTTTTTGCTGTTTCAAGTACATTTTTATTACGGTTTCGTCGAGGCTTGCCGTATTTTCCGGGCCGATTGCGTGTGTCGGGTCGACGAGCTGCGGCACATAGCCGGTATCGGCTTTGAAGAGCGATATTTTTTTCAGTGTCTTTTGAAAACTCGCGTAATCGAGCTTTAATTCGAGTGTTTCGTAAATTTCTTCCAAAATTTTTTTTTGGTCGCCGATATCCAGTATCAAAAAATTTTCCGGGTAAAACAGCTTGTCCATGTCAGGGCGCAGCACGCGAACGCAAAAACCGTGGTATGTGGTTATGAGAGCAGTGTCGTAGCCGTCGCCGACCATTTGCCTCACGCGGCGCTTCATTTCGCCCGCGGCTTTGTTTGTGAAAGTGACGCACAAAATATTCCGCGGCTGGATGCCGCCGTTTTTAACGAGATACGCATAACGGTGCGTAAGCGCTTTGGTTTTGCCCGATCCCGCGCCCGCCACAATGCGTAAAAAACCTTCCGTGGCCGTTACCGCCGAAATTTGGCTGTCGTTTAGGGCAGACAGGATGTCCGTCATCCGAGCACTCCGTCGCAGATACCGACGTTACTCTTCAGCTGGTCAGAATATTTTTGGAACACCCCTATGCAGGCCAAATCAATCGGCTTTATATGAGTGTATACGTCCTCAAAAACTTTTTTGATAATCGGTTTTTTTTCTTCGTCATTCATTCCGGTAAAAATTTGACCTCCCGCGAAAATTTTAAAAACGATGCAGGGTTTTTTTGCGGCGCGCACCGCCTCGTACATAAACGGCGGATCTTCCGGATAGAAGACGAGCTGCTTGGGCTTGCCCGTAATAAAACCGCTCTGCATTCCGCGCTGGGTTCGCCTCGCGTTGTAAAGGCACGCCATATAAAAATCCGCTTCCCATCCTTCCTCTTCCGCTTTTTTAATCACTTCAGGCACATGCGTACCGAAACCCGCCGCAACCCCCGCGCTTTTTATCAGCGCCAAACGTTTGCTTATCATATCGAAACGGCCTTCTTCGAATAACAAATCGAATGTTCCGCCTTGATGGTAGATTGCAATCGGGTCGACGGACATCATTTGATGCAGGTTCGTTTCGAGCTCGACGGGCGGGTAGCTTTGAAACATTATTTTCATTTTGCCGCCTTCGTTGCGGTATTGCCGCAAACAGCGGATTATAAATCCGTCGGCAAGCGCCATATAAGCGTTGATACCGTATTCTTCCGCGCGGAACAGAGTCTCCACCACTTTGCCGGCCGTATAGAAGTCCATCATTTCGTTCCCGCTGTGTTCGTTTTCGATATACGAATGGCCGCAAAAGGGGTTGTCCCCTATAATGAGCCGCGTAACTTCCGACCCGAAAAAATTTACCGTCTTCATACTTTTTGCCTTCCGCGCCGCAAAAAAATTTTTAGCAAAAAAACGTCCGCGTTGTTTTTTTTTGTTTTGCTTTTCATACATGCCTCCGCAAAAATTGCCGTGTTGTTACGGCGGTTAAATTTATGTGGTTTTTATTTGCCGCCGTAATATACTAACATACAAACACCAATAATTATATTTTCGGGAGGTTCCAATGTACCGTCAATTAAAAAACGAAAGGCTTACCGTAACCGTTACTGAACCGGGCCACGACTACTGCGAGCAGCGATTTGACTGGACCGGGTTTGTCACGCAGGTGACGCTCGACGGCAATCACACATTCTGCGCCTACGAAAGCAACAACCCCATGCAGGGTTCGGGAGGCATAGGGCTGTGCAGCGCGTTTATGGGAATAAAGCAGAACAATTACGACGCAACGCCCGTTGGCTGCGAGTATTTAAGCATAGGGGTCGGCAGGGTGACGCGAACAAGCGAAGCCCCTTATAATTTTATGGCGCGGCTGCCCGTCCGGCCTTTTAAAACAGATGTTACTGCTGACGCGCACAAATTGTCGTTTTGTCAAACGGGCGAATCGTGCAACGGTTTTATGTACGAGCTTGAAAAAGACGTATCAATTTGCGAAAACAAGCTCAAAATAACAACGCGCCTGTTGAACACGGGTGAGCAAACGATCGACACAACTGAGTTTAACCACAACTTTTTATGCATCGACGAAGCGCCGCTCGGCCCCGACTATAAAATGACCCTCCCCTACACGCCGGAGATTACAATCGACAAGGGCAATTACGTAATCGAAACGAAATCGCTTTCGCTGAGGCACATGCATGAAAAAGATTATTTTTACTGCAATGTAAACAATTTCGATTCGGTCGCGGATCATTTTTGGGAACTTATTCATTTGCCGTCGGGAGTTTCCGTCCGCGAAACCGGCGACTTTACCGTTTGCGCGTTTAATATTTGGGGACGGAGCCATGTCGTTTCGCCGGAGGTTTTCGTCAAAATAAATATTGCGCCGGGCAAAAAATTCGAATGGACGCGTTTTTATTCTTTCGACAAAAAATAAACCTTCCGCTTATTCGTCTCGTATATATTTAACAGCGCACGGGGGCGGCACCCACAGATGCGGACGGCAGTCGGCATAAAAACAGCGGAGCGCAAATAATATAAGGGGATGTTAAATGGACACAAAAATTTTTTTGTATGACGAAACCGACAAAAAAATCGGCGAAACATATGTAAGGCGGGCGCGCCAGCTCGTGCAGCAGCAGCGGGCGGAATGGACGGACGAAACGCACACGGCGGTCAGGTTTTTATCGGTGCTTGACGAATGGGACGAGCTTCCGGAGCCGGATCCGCCGAAGGAAGCAAAAAAACTGACGGAAAATGAAAAAACGAGAGCAAGTCACGAATTGAAACCTTTTTTTTGGCACAGCGTGTGCTTGGTTCCCGTTTATTTCGTAATTCTGTTTTTCGGTTTGATTGTCGACGCGATGCTAAGGTAC
>WRDG01000115.1 GCA_009783525.1 Defluviitaleaceae bacterium
CGTACAGTATTGTTCAAAAGGAGGCCCGGGCTTAAACGAAATAAAATTCAATACTGCGTTTTTATAATCCTGCATCGCCTCGTCGGTCAGTTCGCTAAGCAAGCGGTTTGCTTTGTTTGAAATAGAGTCGGGTTTACAGCTTAAATTTTCAACCGCCGCCATTAAACCTTTATGACACGGAAACAAAACCTCCGCCTCCTGCAGCAGCAGCCGGCCCCCGAATAAAACGATATCGGCCGCCGAACGGATTTTTAAATAAAGATCGTCTTTAGCGATTGGGAAAAAGTAACAATAATTCAAATGCATCGCACTGAAAAAAGCTAAAATTTTTTCTTCTTTTTCCTGTTGTTGAAAAACGCCGATTTTTGGAATTATTTCGGTTATTTCCGCGTCGCGGCATGTAAGGCACCTCGCGTTAACAAAAGCATTTCGAGCCGGTTCGCTGCCATGTGCCGCTACCGCTTTTAAAAAATCTTTGGTGTTGTATTTGATGTCAAAATATCCGCCTTCGTACGTGCATTGACCGAACACGCAATCCGCCAATTTATTCTGCTTGGCAAGCGCTGCATAACGATGGTCGGTAACAGTCACCATTACGTCGAGGTCAGAATCCGCCCGTTCGCATCCTTTGGCGACAGAGCCGCCGAGGATCACCGCGAGAACATCCGGATCGCCGTCAAAATAATTAATTAAATTTTCGATCGAATCGGCGTGATGTTTAAACATCCCGATTCTCGAAATTTTTTATCATGTCCAAACGTTCTGCGTGCCTGCCGCCTTCAAATTCGGCTTCGATCCATATGTCGGCAATCATCTTCGCCGTTTCGATTCCAATTACGCGAGCACCCATGCAAAGAATATTTGTGAAGTTGTGCTCGCGTGATAATTTTGCGGAATACGGTTCGGAGCAAACGACTGCGCGTATTCCCGCAAATTTATTTGCCGCTATACACATGCCCACACCGGAGCCGCAAATTAAAATTCCGCGTTCGCATGAGCCGTTTTTAATTTCGTCTGCAACGAGCTTGGCGTAGATCGGATAGTCGACGCGGTCGCCGCTGTTTGTTCCGCAATCTGTTACGCTGTGTCCTTTTGACATTAAGTGTTCGGCCAAAATTTTTTTTAGCTCGACCGCAACATGGTCGTTGGCGATGGCTATGTTCATAATTTTCCTCCAAAAAAAAATTATTGCGTGTTTTATTTGCTGTGAATAGTAATATTTTTTTTTCTTGCGGTAAAGACGCATAAAGAAAAAATTAAACGTTTCGATGTGCTATAATCTGAACGGCAAATAATTTGCCGAAAATGAAAATTTGGAGGCGGTTAAATTGATTAGGTTTATTGCAGGCGGTAAAGGGGAAGGCAAAACGAAACTGCTCATTGAAATGACCAACGCGCGCGCAAAAACATCGGACGGAAGCATCGTGTTCGTGGACGATGACAAGAGGCACATATACTGTTTGCATCACACGATCAGGTTTGTTGAAACCGGAAAAAATAAGCTGACAAATTACGGAGAGCTTGTTGGGTACATCATGGGAGTAATATCGATGAACAACGATATAACAGATATTTTTATCGATGGATTAACTAATATCGTGCAAACGGTAAGTGAAACGGAAATGATTGAACAAACGGAACGCCTCATGAAAATTTCCGAACGTTACGAAATAGATTTCGTGATCAGCATAAATTGCAACAAAGACTCGTTGCCGGATAAGATCAAACCGTTGCTTATGTAAGCATTTAAAATTTTTACAGCCCGCGAAAAAACGCGGGCTTTTTATTGCGCCGCTATTTGTACATTTGTGCATTTGTAAATTATTTTAAAAATATATATACTCCAATTTGTACAAACGGACATGGGGTGTATTTTTTGGGCGAAGCATGGGACTGGCACATTTTATTAAATCCGTATGAGCAGGCAGTCAACGAACTGCGCGTGAAAATTGAATCATATATAAAAGAATTTGAATTAATTGATCAATTGTCGCCAATCGAGCGCGTCGAAGGCCGCGTAAAAAGAGTGGGGAGTATTTTAGACAAGGCCAACCGTAAAAATATTCCTTTGACAAATTTTTACGAAATGGCGGAGTTGATCGAAGACATTGCGGGCGTGCGCGTCATATGCCGTTTCGTCGAAGACATCGAAAAGGTCGTGCTGCTGCTCCGCAAACGGAACGATTTAAAAATTTTAACTGAACGCGACTATATAACAAAAAGAAAACCAAGCGGTTACAGAAGTTACCATATACATATAAGGTATCCGGTCACAACCATGAAGGGGAACACTGAGGTTCTTGCGGAGCTCCAAATCAGGACGATGGCGATGAATTATTGGGCGGCCATCGAACATACGCTCAAATACAAATACAACGGCAACATACCGGACGACGTACATAAAAGGCTTGTAAAATCTGCGGAAGCCGCATTTGCTTTAGACCACGAAATGGGTGTGATCCGCGGCGAAATTGTCGAAGCGCATCGCGCAGTAGAACAAAAAAACGACATTGTCGATAAAATTTTACACAATATGAAAAATTTATTTACATATGCAAGGCTCGAAAAGGTTGATGAGTTGAACAAAGAATTTATTTCGATAAACGAAGAAGGAAGTCTCGAAAAATTAAACGCATTCAATCAACAGCTCCGAATGATGGCTCAGTTGTATAAAGTTGATTATTTTTAACAGACGAAATTAAAAATCGAAAGGGATGTTCAATTTGGCTGGCAAAGGTTTTTACGTAATCGGGACGCAAATCATCGGGCCGGACGGCAATAAGTTTTTGGTAAAAGGCGCAAATATTAACGGACCCGGTTGGTGCTGGACGCGCGATACGATACAGGATATCGACGCGATATGCGATGTATGGAAATTCAATACGGTTCGCCTTTGCATCGCATTGGGATGGAACTGGCAAAAAAGTCCGAATAACCGCGACCTCGAGGCGATAGTGGACGGTTTTGTAAAAAAAGGAATCGTAGTTATGCTTGAGGTTCATGACTACACGGGTATATATCCTTGCAGCGATCGGCTTAGCAAAAATTCAAACACGATCCCGAGCATAAACGAATTCGCGCAGTGGTGGGTTGATATTGCAAACAGGTTTAAAAATAATTCTTATGTTTGGTTTAACATCATGAACGAACCCGGCAGCGTACCGAGCGAACAAACGAGCAAGTCGATCAAAGAATGGTTGGATACACACGACTTTATTATCGGATCCATACGCGCTGCGGGTGCGCAAAACATTATCGTGTGCGACGAGCATGTTTGGGGACAGGGATGCGGTTATTTCAGGCAGCCGACAGACAGCGCGATTATCGTAAACGGAATAGCGTTAACGAATAAATACGGAAACATAGTACATTCTTTGCATATGTACCATGCGTGGAAAAACGGATGGGACAGGCTCGAACGTTTTGTGATTGATGCTCACGATCAAAATTTGTGCGTGATAATCGGTGAATATGGAGCGGGGATCGACGAGGCCGTAACGCAAAATGTGGCGCGGGTCATGTTCGACGTTTGCGTGCCGATGGAAATAGGCAGAATTTTTTGGGCGTGGGACGGTTCCGACGTGCATAAATTGACTGATACGAAAAAAAGCGGTGTTAATGTAGGCGGCGGATGGGAAATTGATAATACGGACGGAAAAAAACCCGGCAATTTGTCTTGGATCGGCAGCATAATTTGGGATGACAACCACGGAATTTTAAAAGCGCCGGTTCCGATGCACGACGCGCCGGTTGTGGCTAACGGCAGCTTCGAAAACGGAATGTCTGTTTGGCTCAATTGGGGCGGGGCTTCGGTAGCAAAGGGAGCGTCATACAACGGAACAGACGCGCTGCGTATTGCTGCGGGAAAACCCGGCGGTACCGGCCACGGCACAATGCTTGAACCAAACAAATCGTACACGCTTTCGGCATGGGGCAAAAACAGTAAAGAGGTAACGTTTGCATCGGACATCGGGATAAAATTTAAAACGCCGCTCGGAGCAACGGAAAAACATATTATTTCTTTTACCGAAAATATTTGGTCAAAAAAAGAAATAACGTTCTCCACTCCCGATATGGATGTCATGATTGACGAATTGGTTTATGTGTATAAAAACGATTCAGAAGCCGATTTTTATGCGGACGATATAATAGTCACGCCAGTTTAATGGATATGAAACGGAAGGGCGCGGCAAGCATTATCATGCATATTGTTTTTTTTGTTGGCAGCATATTGTTGATTGCAATCGACCAATTTGTAAAAATTTGGGCGCGCAGCCATTTACAGCCGATTGCAAGCCGAACGGTTATCGAAGGTTTTTTTGCGCTTACCTATGTTGAAAACGACGGCATGGCTTTCGGTTTGTTATCCGGCTACAGATGGATATTTATTTCGTTGACGGTTCTGATTATGGTTTTTGTAATATATCTTTATTTAAAAATACCAAAGGATAAAATTTTTTTATGGATTAAAATTCCGATGCTTTTTATTTTTTCGGGTTCGATCGGCAACATGATCGACAGATTTCTTTTCGGATATGTAGTCGACATGTTTCAATTTAAGTTCATAAATTTTCCGGTTTTTAATTGCGCCGATTCTTTTTTGGTTTTAGGAGCGATCGCGCTTGCGGTATCAATGCTCTTTATTGTCAAAGAACCAATCTAAATGAGTCACTATACCGTTTGTGCGGAAGAAGAAGGCATAAGGCTTGACGCATACCTTTCAAAAAAAAACCCCTCGCTTTCCCGCAGCGCTTTCCAGCGTATCATTGATCAAAATTCGGCGACGGTAAACGGTAAACTTGAAAATAAAAATTACCGCGTTAAAAAAAACGATGAAGTTGAATGGAATTCAATTCCGCTTGTTCCGTGCGAAACTGTGCCCGAAGACATACCACTCGAAATATTGTATGAAGACTTTTTTTTATTGGTCATCAACAAACCAAGGGGGATGGTTGTTCATCCCGCACACGGACATTCTAACGGGACATTGGTAAATGCGTTGCTGCACCGTTGCGGAAGCGGACTGTCGGGCATTAACGGAGTCATGCGGCCCGGGATTGTTCATCGGCTCGACAAAGAAACGTCGGGTTTGATGGTGGTGGCAAAAAATGACAATGCGCATATTTTTTTGGCTGAGCAATTGGCGAAACGCGAAATGACGCGCATATATCACGCGTTGGTGACCGGGAACATTAAAGCGGATTCGTTTTCGATAAACATTCCGGTTGGGAGACACGGTTCAGACAGAAAAAAAATGGCTGCCCTTCCCGCGGGAAGCGGTAAAAACGCAGAAACGCACATAAAGGTTCTGCATCGTTTCGATAAATATACATATATAGAAGCGCGGCTCATAACCGGGCGAACTCATCAAATACGCGTCCATATGTCAAGCAGGGGAAACCCGGTAGTCGGCGACGAACTGTATGGCGGAATAAATTGTCAGGCGGCAAAAAACGGCCAGCTGCTTCATTCGAAAATAATTTCTTTCACTCATCCTGAAACAAAAACTGAAATGACGTTCGATTCGGAACTGCCGAAATATTTTTATGAAATTTTAAACACAATAAAATAAAAACGAAAGACGCGTCCATTTTGCTTGCTTTTTTACGCGACGCGAACGGCAAATTATATGACGCTTTCACGCAAGGATTTTTTGTCATTGTCAGACGTAAGCCGCGAAGAAATTTTGATGATTTTAAAAACTGCGGAAAGCATGAAATTTGTGATGAAGCAAAAAAATAAAAAGGCTCCGCATTTGCAAGGCAAGACGGTCATTTTATTGTTTTACGAGCAAAGCATAAGGGCCTCGTTGTCATATCAAATGGCGGCGGCTTATTTGAGCGCGCATGTGGCGGACATGAGCTTCGACGCAGAACGCGTAGGGGATCTTTCCGAAATGGGGCAAATTATCGACCAAATGGGCGGCGACTTTATTATCATCAGGCATACGATGTCGGGCAGCGCAAAATGGCTGGCGCAGCAAGTAAAAGCCCGCGTTATAAACGCGGGCGACGGTTTTAACGAAAACCCGAGCCAATCGTTGCTTGACCTTATGACTATCAAAACATTAAAAGGCGGGTTTGAGGGTTTAAAAATTACATTCGTGGGCGATGTACTGCACAGCCGCGTTACTCGAAGCAATATATGGGCGCTGATGAAGCTCGGTGCGGATTTGACATTGGCCGGTCCGCCGACGCTCGTGCCGGACGAATGGTCAAGCTACGGAATAAAAATATTGTACGACGCGGCGGAAGCGGTTTCGGGAGCCGACGTCATCATGGCGCTTCGCATGCGCGGCGAACATGAGTACGGGAGTTTGCTGTCGTCGTATAATGAATATAAATCGTTTTTCGAAGTGGACGAAAATATTTTGCGCTACGCAAAAAAAGACGCGATTGTCATTCACCCCGGACCGATCAACCGCGGCATCGAAGTCTCGGCTCATGTTGCCGAATCAAATCAATGTATCGTCGACGATTTGATCGCCAACGGTGTCGCGGTACGCATGGCGCTTTTTTATTTATTAACATAAGGGAACCTCTATAAACCAACTGAGACAATTTTTAATCCTTTCGAACGCACCAACGAAGGAATAAAAATTGAACGAAGTTAAGTTTATAGAAGTTCCCTTAAGGGAACCTCAATAAACCAACTGAGACAATTTTTATTCCTTTCGAACGCACCAACGAAGGATTAAAAATCAAACGGAAATGTGCAAATATTTTTCATTACCGCAAACATTTGCTTGCGGTATTTTTTATTTTACCAGATAAATCGATTTCAGCATGACGCAACCGGAAAACGTGTTCATTTCCATTGTCATGCTGCATAAATTATGCAAGTCGATTTCTGTAAAGAAAGCAAACGGCAGTATGATGTTGGATATTGGAGTGAGCTCGGAATAATAATGCCCAAGAACATCTCCTTGAAAATTTGGTATATCGTTTACGGTTCCTCTCTGCCACTTAAGTGCGGCAGTTTGTCTGGGGAGAAGGTAAGCTTGCGAATTGCCGTGTGTATCGGTCAGGATAATTTTCATCCGCTGGTCAAGTCTTCTGTTCAAACTGTTAGACGAATCTTGCGCGATGTCAATTATCATAGCCCTGTAATCCGATGCGTCGGTACTTCCGAAATCAAACGCGGCGCTTGCACCGTTTTCTTTCCAAGACAGTTCAATTAGCGGCATCGATTCAGGATTTCCCGGCAAGTTCATAAAACCCGCAGTATTTA
>WRDG01000116.1 GCA_009783525.1 Defluviitaleaceae bacterium
ACAGAGGTAAATTTCTGATGATGTTCAACAACAAAAGATATATGTTTTCGTCTTTGTTGTTGAAACGGAATTCACACTCTTTAAGGTGAAGATAGAAGGTGGATTTGGGTAGCCCCTTTAACCGGTGATTTTTTTAGATTAACTGCATATGATTTAGTTTATTTTATATTCGAAATAGAAAAAGCATTTAATACACAAATAAAAGAAGAATTTTTTAAGACTTACGGACTCTGCACATTAAATGGAATAGCAAATGCAGTGCAAAAAAGCATGAAAACAAATTAACTAAATAATCAATGAAGGGAGAATGTAAAATGAAATATATGAAAATTATGTGTGCAATACTTTTATTAGTTTTGACTTCATGCAGAATAGAAAGTAAAAAAATCGAATTGTCTGATCTAGTAAACCAAGATGAAGTGTCAAGTAACGATAATTACCATAATGAAATAGGTCAAGATGATTTTGAGTCATCTATTTTAAGCGGTACGATTGATATTATTGTGCCAAGCGGTATTTTTCAAGAAATAAACGATATGGCACGTATTTTCATGCGGAAACACGATAATGTGATAGTAAACGTTAAAGCATTAAAAAATTATTTGACAGGCAACCCGGAAATAACCAGTATAACGTTTGATGAATACAAAGATCATAAACGTATAATTGTACAAACAGGCACTACATCATTAACAATGTCTGCACATATAGATATGAGCAATGCATTAATATTTGAAAGTTATGTAGATACGTTAGAACAAATAGATTACATGCAAAACGACTATGCAAAGGAAATAGAAAACATGCTGCTAACGAATACCGCGCCTGATATATTCGTAGCGCCGAAAGATTATTTTTTATACGATGTTGGAATACACAGTTATTTAGTAAATGTTTATGAATTAATGGAAAACGACAGTACATTTGATTACAACGATTATTTTATAAACATAATCGATGCTTTCGCTGTGAACGATATGCTGTACGAATTTCCAATTAATTTTTGTTACCATTATATCGCGGTGAACAGTAATGCTAATAATGAACTTATCGATTTGTTTACTGTACATAAGAACACAATCAATTGGTTCGAATTGTATGAATTCGGCAACAGCAATTACGCATACATAAATAATAATGAAATGGGTATATATCACGCATATCATACTGATATGGTTCAATTTACGTTTAACAGTTTGTTAGAATATAAACGAGGTTTGAATAATTTAAACGACAAAAAGTACTTAAATCTATTAAAAGAAATAGCCGAAAACATGCAAACGAAAGATGCATTCGAAAGATGGGATTTTGTATGCGATGTATCTATACGTAACAATGAAAATCTAAGCGAATGGCACGGAAAATATTTGTTTTTGAGAATTCCACATAATGCGTTTCAATATTTTGTACCTACAGCAGAAGGCAAAGGCCACGAATTTATCCAACCACTACCCTATACAGACGATAAAAGCAGGGTGATTTTGACAGCGGATCAAACAGCGGGTAACATATTCCAAATCAGATTATGTATTAACGAAAAATCCGAAAACAAACAATTGGCATGGGAATTTACAAAATTTATGACACAGCCCGAAGCTTATGGTAAAAGAAATGCACCATATAGAGCAATTGAGCCGAATCATGTTTTTATGGGTAACCATTTCGCTTCCATAAATAAACAAACATATGCAGATTACTTAACATATGCACTAACAGGCATCATTGCAAATATGTCAAAATCGAATGCGGAAACACACAGGTATGCGTATATGCTTAAGAACATGAGCGACATTAATGTTATTGAAAAAGAAATAATTAATAAAGTTGAAACAATGCAATTTACTTATGTACCTGTATATTTCAACAAGAGTACAGCACTAATGTTCAGCACGAAATATGAAGATAATTTAATAAAAGGGATATATAAAATTTATGAAAATATGCTTGTGCAAAGAAATGTAAACGAAATAATTCCATATGAAAAATGGATAAATAATGACGAGGAGAATTGAAATGAGAAAAATTATCAAAAGGGTCGTAACAGTAGAAACATTTGTTGATGAAACAATGCTAAATGATTCTTGCACTTGTACTTGCACCTGTACAAGCGCAGCAGTTTGTATATGCGCGTCATGTCCGTAATTTTATTAATCGCGAAGCGGAAACATCACGCTCGAATACGGGGCCGGCAGTTAGCACTGCTCGCAGTTATTAACTGCTTAGCAGTTTAAAACTGCTTGCAATTTAAAAACCGCAAGCAATTAAAAACTGTTCGCAGTTTAAAAAATTCCCGCATCTAAAACTCAACACGGCAGTACAACCCGCAGGGTAAAGACGGGCCGTTTTCGGCGGCGATACCAATCTCACCGCATGAAAACGAGCCCGTTTTTTTATTTTGCCCGTTCTCTATTGCCATGCGGCACACATTTTCCGCAACGGACGGCGAAAAACCCGACGTGTATGAGTTGAGCAAAAAAAACAGCGGCCTGTCGGAAAGCAAAGCGGCGCACGATTGGACGAGCGCAAACAGATTGTCCGTCAGCTTCCAGAGCTCGCCGGACGGCCCGCGCCCGTAGACGGGCGGGTCCATTATGATTGCGTCGTACCTGCTGCCCCGCCGCTGTTCGCGCAGGCAAAACTTTTGCACGTCGTCGGTCAATATGCGGCACGGTTTTTCGGAAAGGCCGCAAAGGTCTATGTTTTCTTTTGCGCGGCGGTTCATGCCCTTTGAAGCGTCAACATGCGTCACGTCCGCGCCGCCCGCAAGGCAGGATGCGGTCGCGCCGCCGGTGTAGGCGAATAAATTTAACACGCGAACGGGCCTGCCCGCCTTTTTTATTTTGCCGGCTTCCCAGCGCCAGTTCACCGCTTGCTCCGGGAACAGGCCCATGTGCTTAAAGTCCGCGGGGCTCACGCGGAACGTCAGCCCGTCGCAGCGCACGAGGATTCGGCTCGGAATTTCTTTTAAATATTCCCAGCGGCCGCCGCCTCCGGCGTCGCGGCAGTACCTCATGTGCAAATTTTTCCATTCGGCGAGCGTGCGCGGCCATATGGCGGCAGGGTCCGGCCTCGCGGTTACCGTTGCGCCCCAGCGCTCGAGCTTTTCGCCGCCGCCCGTGTCTATAAGCGAATAGTCGCGCCAACCCTCCGGCGTAAGCATTGCGGCACACCTCCGTGTAAAATAATTAATAAGCAAGCGAGTATTATACATACTTTTTATCAATATAAACCGAATGTAAAAAAAATTACAGCATTATGCAATATTTGCAACAAATGTTAAAATGCAGGAGCTGTTTTATTTACCAAGGGACGGAGATGGCAGGATGACGGCAAGGGAAATAATCAAGCAGAGCCTTGACCACAAGGGCACGGCCGTGACGCCGTACACCGCGGCTTTCGAGCAGGACATTCATAAAAGGCTCGGGGAGTATTACGGCGACAGCGGCTGGGAACAAAAAAAGCTGAGGCAGTTTATGTGCTGCCATCTTTACGCAGACACCGTGCGCATGCGGCAGATAGACGACGTCTATTCGACGGACGGTTACGGCGCGCTTTGGCGAATGGACCGCGTGCCGTGGCATCTCGAAAAACCGCCGCTGCCCGAACCGAAAATAAACGGCGCGGCTTTCCCAAAGGCCGACGATTTTGTCGCGGGCATAAAAGAACAAAAAAAAAGCGCGATAGCGGCGTTTGAAGCGGACGGCGAGCATTACAGGATGATCTCGATGGGCTGGGGCATATTCGAACACTCCTGGCGGATGCGCGGGTTTGAAAACGCCTTGACCGACATGCATTTGGAAGAAAAATTTTACGCCGAGCTCACGGAACGCCTTACGGATATTTTCATCGAGATGCTAAAGGCCTGCGAGGACGTGCCGGCGGACGCGGTGCTGTTCGGCGACGATTGGGGCGACCAGCGCGGCGTGATCATGGGCGCGCAGCGCTGGCGCAAATTTTTAAAGCCGTGCTGGAAGCGGATATACGCCGAAACCCACCGACAGGGCAAAAAAACGCTGCAACATTCCTGCGGCGGCATTTCCGAAATTTACGGGGACTTGATCGAAATAGGGCTTGACTGCCACGAAAGCGCGCAGCCGGAACCCGCGGGCATGGCGACCGAGCAAATAAAAAAACGCTGGGGCGGCGAGCTCTCCTTTTGGGGATGCCTGGGCAGCCAAAGCGTATTGCACGACAAAAGTCCCGAAGAAATTAAAAAGGCGGTGTTTTTTTTGCGCGACTTGTTCCGTAACGACGGCGGATTTATTTTGGCCCCGGCCAAGCCGCTGTTTAACGAAACGCCGATCGAAAAAGCCGCAGCGTTTGTGGAAGCGTTAACGGAAATAAATCTATAAATATTTTTATAAATTTGCACCAACCGGGAGACTCGACGCATGACTTATTGCATATCCGACATTCACGGCTGCTACAACGAATTTGAAAAGCTTTTGAGCGCCGTTTCGTTCACGGACGACGACACCCTTTATATTTTGGGCGACGCGGTAGACAGGGGTTACGATTCGCTCAAATGCCTGCTGCGGATAATGGACGCTCCAAACATGCACATGCTGATGGGCAACCACGAAAAACTTATGATCAACGGCTTAAAATACGACGACAAGCTCGATTGGTTTTATAACGGCGGGAAGAAGACTCTCGACGAACTTAGCAATTACAACGACGACGTAAAAAACAAAATTACGGAATATTTGCTCGAGCTTCCGTACCACTTCACCTACGAAACCGAAACAACGAAATTTTTGCTCGTGCACGCCGGCATCCGAGTCAACCCCGCGCTTGCCGGCGAACAGCTCGAAAGCATCATGGCGTACCAAAACCTCGACGACTTGATTTGGATCCGCGAAAGTTTTATAAACTATCCCGGCCTGCCCGGTTATACGATAATCTTCGGCCACACGCCGACACAGTACCTGCGAATGGCGGACGGCTCGTCGCCGCCCGTGTGGCACGACGAAACCTTCGGCGACAAAATTGCCATAGACGGCGGCTGCGTCTACGGCATTGCCAACAGGGGCGCACTCAACGCCATCTGCCTCGACAACATGAAAAAATTTACCGTTTATAATAAAAATTAAATTATTCCCCGCTGTCCGCCTTTTTTTCGGGGGTCATAACGGGCGTCCTTATCGCGGCGACGTCGGATTTTAATACGGGGATTTTTACCGGGCGGGTTGTGCCAAACTCAACTACGAAGCAGTCTTCGCCAACGTCCGATACGCGGCCGAAGAGGCCGCTGCCCGTGACGATATTGTCGCCCACTTTTATTGAGGCCTGCATTTCTTTGGCCTTTTTTTCGCGCTTGCGCTGGGGACGGAACAGAAGGAAGTACATGCCTACGAAAATGGCGGCGTAAAAAATCCAGATCCACGCGCTCGACCAAATGCTCGGCGCGGGTTCGTCTTCCGGGGGCGGTGCGGACGAGGGCGTTATGGTGGACGCCGTGGCCGGCGTTTCGGAACCGGTCGAATCTGTAGATTGGTCTGCGGAATTTGCGCCGGAACCGAGCGTGCCTTCTTGGAGCTGCTGCAACTCCCTTTCGGAATCGGTAGTAAGCAGCGGGCTTACCGTCGGAACAACGGCTGCGAAGGCTGAGCCGTCGCTTAAAAAAATATAACTCACTTATTTACCTCCCGGATTAATTGGGTAAAGCCGATAAAATTTATCAAGCCTCGGCCGCTTTAATTATATTAGCGTAATGTAGGCGCGTCAAATGCCAGCGCCGGCAGAAGCGGACAACTCCGCGAGCCGGCGCTTTTTATATTCGACGAAACATTTATTTTCGACGGCGGATCTGATTTCGCCCATCATGCTGTTGTAAAAGAAAAGGTTGTGCATGACGCAGAGGCGCATGGCGAGCATTTCTTTGGCTTTGAATAAATGGCGGACATACGCGCGCGAAAATGTTTTGCAAACGGAGCAGGCGCATGAAGAACAGATCGGTTCGTCTTCGCGTTCGTGGCGCGCGTTAAGCATGTTGAGTTTGCCGAAGCGCGTGTAGACATGTGCGTGGCGGCCGTTGCGCGCGGGCAGCACGCAGTCGAATAGGTCTACGCCGCGCTCGACCGCTTCCAAAATATTTTCGGGCGTGCCAACGCCCATGAGATATGTCGGTTTAAAAAACGGCAGCAGCGGGACTACGGCTTCAAGAATGCCGTACATTTCGGCGGCGCTTTCGCCCACGGCGAGGCCGCCCACGGCATAGCCCGCGAGATCCATTTCGCTTATCGCCGCCGCGTGCTCCGCGCGGATGTCCGCGTGGACGCCGCCCTGGTTTATGCCGAAAAGCATTTGGCCGGGGTTAAGCGCGCCGCCCGATTCGTTCAATTCATGCAATTTATTTTTGCAGCGGACCAGCCAGCGGGTCGTGCGTTCCACAGAATTTTTTATATAAGCGCGGTCCGAAGGGTAGGGGGCACATTCGTCGAAAGCCATCGCTACTGTGGACGCGAGGTTCGATTGGATTTGCATGCTCTCTTCCGGGCCCATAAAAATTTTGCGGCCGTCGACATGGGACGAAAAATAAACGCCTTCCTCTTTTATTTTACGGAGAGCCGCAAGAGAAAAGACCTGGAAGCCGCCGGAGTCTGTAAGGAGCGGGCCGTCCCAGCGCATGAAGCGGCGGACGCCGCCCAGGCCGCGCACGGTTTCGTCGCCGGGGCGCACATGGAGGTGGTAGGTGTTGGCCAAAACGATTTGACAGCCGGCCTCGGACAAATCTGCAGAAGACAGCGCGCCCTTGATTGCGGCGGCGGTAGCGACGTTCATGAACGCGGGCGTGCGCACGGTTCCGTGCGCTGTGTCGAAGTTTGCGCGTTTGGCGCGGCCTTCGGTTGATATGACAGTATACATTCGCTGTTCCTTTTGATAAATTTGGAAAAAAAACGGTGGTGTACTATGTACAGGCTTGCAGCGACGGCCGCGTTCGGGCTCGAAGCTTCGGTAAAGCGCGAGGCGGTTCGCATGGGATTGAGTGATGTTTCTGTTTCGGACGGGCGCGTATTTTTTTCGGGCGGCTTGGAAGCCGTCGCCGAAGCCAACCTGCGGTTTAGGTGCGCGGACCGCATTTTGATTATTATTGGCGAGTTTACAGCCGTCACATTTGACGAGCTGTTCGAAAAAACGAAGGCGCTCCCGTGGGACGAGTGGATCACGGCGGACGGAAAGTTTACCGT
>WRDG01000117.1 GCA_009783525.1 Defluviitaleaceae bacterium
CCGCTTTTTTCAATAATGACAACTAATTGTAAATTATTTAAAGAAGACAAGGATGTGGTCAGTGTGCTGACGCTTGAAGAGAGAGTCCGCGACAATATCTGGAACGACGCTCTTGCCGAGGGCATATCCATAGGCGAATCCAAAGGCATATCTATAGGCAAAGCAGAAGGCAAAGCAGAAGGCAAAGCAGAAGGCAAAGCAGAAGGCAAAGCAGAAGGCAAAGCGGAAGTCATTTTAAACCTTCTTGCATTTGACTTCCCGCTTGATCAGATTGTAACCATTACCGGCCTTACCCGAGCCGAAGTGGAAGCCATCCGCGACGCCGGCAATTTGTAGGGGCGCGCACTGCGCGTCCGGGTTTTTTGCACTCAAACCAAAAAAAACCGCCGGTTAATCACCTGCGGTTTTTGTATGTACATCAGCGTCCGGGTTTTTTACACTCCTGCCAACAAAAAACCGCCGGTTAATCACCTGCGGTTTTTGTATGTACATCTGTAGGGGTGCGCACTGCGCAATTGGGGTTTTTACATTCAAATCAACAAAAAAACGCTTTTTTCAATAATGACAACTAATTTTGACTTCATCATTAATATTGTAAAAAAGGCGCTTAGTTCGCGTTTCTATGTTACATTTTCGTTACAATTAATTTTTAGGCTTGTATAACTCTTGACGGCGTGGTATATTCGCCGCGCCTGTGAAGAGAAGCGCGAATTGGAGGCGCTGCAGGCGCGCGGCCGTTTAGTGTTAAATATCGGTTACAAACGGCGGCGGCAATTGACAGGCAAAACAGCCGATGTTACAATTCGCCAAACCGCACGGACAAGCGGTTAAGCGGTACATAGCCACAAAGATCGGCTGTGCACTATCCGCAAAAAAGCGAAAAAAGAAACACCGGCAGCCGGGCCACGGCGGGAAAGTGGCCGGTGCAAGGCCCGTATGCGGGCATTATCGGGGGCAAAAAGCCCCGGGGGCAGCCCCCCCATAAACGGCATGGCGGATAAACCATGCTTCAACCTAAAAAATAAGGGGAAGGAGGTACTGGTTTTTCGCGGCAGCGATGCGGCGTTGTTTAAGGGGACGTTTAAGCAGGCGTCCTTGCGTAAACCTAACCGGTTTGCTCTTAAACAGCCCTAAAGGCATCCGCGGCCGCCGCCCCATTTTATCGTGGGGTGTATGGCACAAAACGTACGGCGGAGTACAAACGGCCGCCTGCGCCAAGTGCGCATTGAAAAATCAGAAATTAAAGCATGAAGAAAAAGATTGCTTTACTTTTGTCGGTAGTGATGCTGCTGTCACTGCTGCCAATGAATGTGTTTGGAACGGCAACAAAGACACCGGCGGGAACGCCGATAGTTACGGTTGGTACGGTAGTTAAATTTAATTTAGCGTTTCCTGAAGTAAACACAGCCACAACAACCGCTGTAGCTTTGTTAACACTCGATGCCGGTTCATGGCATGCCGATGGAAACAAAGCATGGACAGATGCAGTCACCAAAGCAACGGAAGATTTAGCTGCTGCAAATGCTTTGCCACCAACAGATGAAGATAAACTAGACAAAGTTGCTGCTGCTACAAAAGCACTTGCAGATGCCAACACTGCATTAACAAGTGCGAACGCAGCTATCAAAGCTATGTACACCGATGCAGCGCCTATTAAAGTTGAGAGAGTAAACGATACTATACTTAGGATCACCGCACCTCCCGCAACCGTGGCTCCGGATTTAGATTTTTATGTAAACATCCCAGGCGACGGTCATGGTAAGGTTTACAGCGTGGCAATAGAAGACGACAGTTGGGGAGCTTTCGCTTCGCAAACAATCGCATTTGCACGTACTAACCCCGCCGGCGGCATAACAATCGCAAGCGGATCGGTAGTTGCAAGCGACGTATTCAAACTCGGCGCTGTTACGGTAACAGAAAACGCCGCAGGTTCGATCGCTGTAAAAAACGACCATAAAATAATTTTCAAAGTTGATGGTCCGTTCTATGTTTTCGAAAACTCAGTTAATATAAAAGGCGAAAACTTAGGCGCATTGGAAATTACTGACAGAGTCATAAAAGACGACGGTGCAACACTCGAAGTCACGTTCAAAACAGCCACAGCAACTGCAAACCCGCTGCGCGGAAAAATTGAATTTACAGATTTGACGTTGCGCGACAAAGACGGATACGCACCCAAAGAAGGCGAAATTAAAATTACCGCCCAATTTGTTGGTTTCGGCGATCCAACCGGATTAAAAGTTGCTGACCGCGCACTTCGCGGCGTAAATTTTGAAGCCACAGACAAAGCTGTCTTCACCGGCAAAATGGGCGTAGTTTCTGCCCGCGTTACCATTAAAGAAGACGCTCCGGATTCCTGGACAGCAAGAGAGACCATCATCCAGCTTCCCGACGGCGTATCGATCATAAGCGCAGATTATACATGGAACGAAGGCGACTGGGACAAGAGAGTTAAGGATGTCAAAGTTGGAGACGCAAGACACAACAACATCCTCTTCCTTAGAGACGACCAAGTTTCGATCACTCCGGATTTGAGCAATACAAGAAGCAACACTTTGGTGTTTGAACTTAAGCTGAGCGTCGAAGCCGGTTATGTAGCGGCAGACGGCAGCAGGGACATCGTTGCAGAAGTCACACGCGGTGATTCAGGCTTTAAAGCCGATTCCGTAGTCCTCGCCACTGTTAGCGAACCGATCGGCATTAAAATCGACGGGCTTGCGGACGGCTTGGTGGGCAGCGTAAACACCACGTTCGACATCGAAATTTCAGAAGTAGACAAGCAAATCTTAGCGGGCGGCAAAGAGCTTTGGATTTACATTCTCGGCGGCGACAGCGACGATTTGGTGCTTAACGTAGGCAGAAGAGACGTAACCAGCGACAACAGCACGAGCGGACTCCGTGTTTCCTACCAAGGCAAGCGCACAACAGACAATTCTGTAATAAGAAACAACGCATTGGTTCTTGATATAGACGCACAGAGCTGGTCAATTTCTTCCGGCGGTACTATTACGCTCAAGGATGTACAGCTCAGCGGCAACCTGGTAGCTGGCGTAGACTACTTCTTGGTAGTTTCCGGCGACGCTATCATCAGCAACAATGAAGAAGTAGCGATTGACGGACTTGATCCGGACGGAGATATAACCGAAAGAGCTATCTACAGAGATCCCGCTTACTTCGCGGCAGCATACAAAGTAGCTCTTGCAACAACCCCCGACGAAGTTGAAGCTCCCGACGGCGGCGAAGAGCCCGAAGAGCCCGGCGATCCCGATGATCCCGACGCAACAGATCCCGGCGATACAGAGCCCGCGCTTATCAACCCCGACATCGAAAACAGCTACACCTTCGTACAGGGCGAGATCTACGGCGCAACAGGCGGACCGGCTTTCATCATGGTAGACGATCCCAACAACCCCGGATTTGCCACCTCTTACATCATGGCAACCGCGCTTTGCAACCTGCTCGGCTTCGTTGAAAGCTTCGCAGACGGCGTAGGCACATGGGAAGGCTACAACGCGTTTAACGAGTTCGTAAGCATCTCCATGAGAAACGGCGAAACCACCGTTATGGTCAGCTACGATTTCGAAGACGCAATCCCGTTCACACTGCAGGCCTCCAGCGGCATAGTGCCCGCCTTCATCCATGAAGACTACGGTCGCTTCTATGTACCGGTCAAAGCCTTTGAAGCCATCCTCGACATAGTTGTAACTTGGGACGGCGACAACGCAACGGTAACGGTTAACTAAAACAAACGGAATACCAACAAGAAACCCCTCTTCGCGGAGGGGTTTTTTTTATGGAAAATTAACTTAACGGGAATGGTCATTTAAGCCGAACGGCACACCGGCTATACTTTTTGCTATAGTTTTTTTGTTACAAAAAAGTATTTTAAAAAGCGAATATAATGTGACATAACATATGATAAAAAGTAACAATTATGTTACGCTTACAAAAATAATTAATGGGGAATTTTTTATGCTTAAACGAAAGGCTTACGAAATTTTTGTCGAATGGAAAAAGCAAATCAAGTACGGCTCAGAATGACAGGCGAAGAATCTGTAAGACCCTTCGCTTCGCTCAGGGTGACAAATGAAACAAATTTACAACATCATTGCGAGTATCCTTGCTGGTTGTAAAACTGTCATTCTGAGCCGCAGGCGAAGAATCTGTAAGACCCTTCGCGGCGTTTGTATGACACACATCTTTGTGGTATAAAAGCCGGAGGTTTTATCATGCGGTACGGAGGCTTTTATGACGCAGCGGCAGGGCGGCCGTGATGACGTAGTCATCGAGGGTACGGTGGAGAGCGTCGTTTATTATAACGAAACCAACGGCTTCGCGGTTTTTACGGTCAAGCGCGAAAAACAGGACAAGCAGGTTTCTTTTTTTGAGGACGATCCGGTCTGCACCGGCTACATGCCGCAGGTGCATGAGGGCGAAACTTACAGGATCACCGGTGTCTATGTGAACAACCCCAAATACGGGCGGCAAATCTCTGTAAAATTTGCGGAAAAGACGGTGCCGGATACGCTTGAGGGCATCGAGCGCTACCTCGGGTCGGGCGTAATAAGGGGCATAGGCGAAAGACTTGCCAAAAAGATCGTCGGGCTGTTCGGCGAAAACACGTTTGCCGTCATCGAAGAAACGCCGGAGAGGCTCACGCAGATCAAAGGCATCAATTTGGATAAGGCGATGAAGTTTTCTGAGCAGTTTCATTCGCAGGCGGCGCTTCGGCTGGCGGTTTTATTTTTGCAGGGCTACGGGGTCACGCCCGCGGCGGCTATGCGGATTTACAAACTGTATCAGGCGCGGACGGAAGAGATCGTGCGCGCAAATCCGTATAAGCTTGCGGACGATATAGACGGCATCGGGTTTAAAACGGCGGACGAAATCGCGTTTAAAATGGGCGTCGAGCGCAGCTCGCCGTTCCGTATCGCCGCCGGCGCGCGGTATTGTCTGTGGGAGGCCGCATCAAACGGGCACACATATTTGCCGCGCGAGCATTTTGTCGGGCAAACCGCAATGCTGCTTGAAATCGACGAACAGTTTGTTTCGGACCAGCTCGTTCAATTGCAGCTTGACCGGATAATTTATCAGGAAAAACTTAAAGACGGCGATGTCGCCGTCTTTTTATGCGCCTATTATTACGCGGAGCTTCATGTGGCGCGCAGGCTTTACGATTTGCTTTACGCATACGAAAGCGAAAACCGGAACGAAAAAAATAAAATATACGGGCTTGTGGACGGGTTTGAGGCGGAGGGCGGGATTACGCTTGCGGGCAGGCAGCGCGAGGCGGTACTCGAGTCGTTGTGCAACGGCGTCACGATTATCACGGGCGGGCCCGGAACCGGCAAGACGACTACGATAAAAACGATCATTCATTTGCTGGAGGCGCAGGGCTGCAGCATGGAGCTTGCCGCGCCCACAGGGCGCGCGGCAAAGCGAATAACGGAAGCGACCGGGCGCGAGGCGCGTACGCTCCACAGGCTGCTCGAAACGGCGTATCTCGCGGAGGACGCGCAAAAGCAAACGTTCCAGCGCAATGAAGACAATCCGATCGAAGCGCACGCGATAATAGTGGACGAAATTTCGATGGTGGACATTCTTTTGATGCACAGCTTGCTAAAGGCGGTGCCGGCGGGCGCGAGGCTCATATTGGTGGGCGACAGCGACCAACTGCCGTCCGTCGGGCCGGGGCATGTATTAAAGGACATGATCGCAAGCGGGCGTTTGCCCGTGGTGCGGCTCACCGAGGTTTTCAGGCAGGCGCAGCAAAGCGCGATCGTTATGAACGCGCACAGGATTAACCGCGGCGAATATCCGTCGCTTAACGAAAAGGGAAGCGATTTTTATTTTTTAAAGTACATGAACGCGGACGACGCCGTTAAAATGCTGCCCGCGCTCGTGACCGAGCGGCTGCCCAAATTTTTAAAGGACTGCGACATATTAAGCGACATTCAGGTTTTGACGCCTATGCGAAAGTCCGCGCTCGGCTGCGCCGCGCTTAACCAAATGCTGCAGGAACATTTGAACCCGCCGTCCGGCAAGAAGAGCGAGCATGAGTTTAGGGGGACAGTGTTCCGCGAGGGCGACAAGGTTATGCAGATCAAAAATAATTATTGTCAGCAGTGGCGAACAGAAAGCGGCGGAAAAACGGAGTCGAGCGGCGAGGGCGTCTTCAACGGCGACGGCGGGATCGTAACGCGGGTGGACGACGCGGGCGAGACGGTTACGGTGACGTTTGACGGCGGGCGGCGTGCCGAGTACGAGTTTTCGAGGCTTGACGAGCTGGAGCTTGCCTACGCCGTAACCGTACACAAATCGCAGGGGAGCGAGTACAAGGCGGTCGTGATTCCGCTTTGCGGCGGGCCGCCGATGCTCTTGAGCCGCAACCTGCTTTACACCGCGGTCACGCGGGCGCGCGACCTTGTGGTGGTCGTGGGCGACCCGGACATTATGCGGCGCATGATAGACAACAACCGCGAGGTTAACCGCTGCACCGCGCTTACGAGACGGATAGGCGACCTGTTTGAGGCGCTCGATGGTTAAATTTTTGCGCGAGGCTTTTTTGTGGGCGTACCCGCCGCACTGCATGTCGTGCCGCAATGCGATCGACCTGCGCGACAAGCGGCGCGTCAGGCGGTATTTATGCGAAAGCTGCGAACCGCTGTTCGTTCCCATGGAGCCGCCGTACTGCCCCAAATGCGGCGGGCCGTCAAAGACCGGCGCGTGCCGTTCTTGCGGCAGCGCCGAAACGTCGGTTGAAAAAAATTTTGCGCTGTACGAATACGACGCGCTCATGCGCGAAATTATCCACCGGATGAAATACCGGTCGATGGAGTACATCGCAAAGGGGCTCGCGCAGCTGGCGGCGGACTGCGCGGTGGGTGACGGCGAGGCCGCCCGTTTTTTTTATGAGGGCGGGTTTAGCCGGCTCGTGCCCGTGCCCATGACGGAAAAAAAACTGAGGCGCAGGGGGTTTAACCCGTCGCTTATTTTGGCGCGCGCCATCGGCGAAAAAATTTGCGTACCGGTCGACGATTCCGCTCTGGTCCGTTTGAGCGAAACGGTTCCGCAAAATTTGCTCGAACCGTTTGACCGCGCTAAAAATTTAGGCGAGGTTTTTGCCGCGGCGCGAGGCCATGAGGCTGACGGCG
>WRDG01000118.1 GCA_009783525.1 Defluviitaleaceae bacterium
GTGACTGCCACCTTTGGGCTTTATAATGTCATTGCCCAATCGAGTCTTAAGCAAGGGGATCTTATAAATTTAAGGATCCCGGCCTGCGGAGGCGAGCAAACACCCGAAAACCCGACCAGGATCGTAAACGAAAGGTTGAGATGGGCCGGCTCGACTGCTATTTATATAGGCGGCGGGAGTACCGAATTTGGATCGGGAACGATGGCGGCATTTGGTTTGGAAGACAGATGCAATGAAACGGGAATGTCGATACCGGGCGCCGAAACAATTATCATTGACCCGCTGACCGGAAAAAAAGCGATTGACGGCGATGAAGGGATTATATATACGAATTGTCCTTGGCAAATGAAAGAGTATCTCAACAATAAAAAAGCAACCGAAGAATTTTTCAACTATACAGACGACTCCGGAAAAGTTTTCGGGACCAACGGCGATATCGGCAAAGTGGTGCGTGAATACAACGGCAAACCGGTTTACGCCATGCAGGGCCGGATTAAAGATTTTATTGTGCGTACGCCCGACAAAAAAAGATACACACTCGGCGTTAAATTTACAAACGGAAAAATTGACCCGGTCGATTTTAAAAAAGGTGAAATGCTGTTCAAGTTAAGGGACAAGATATTAAACATACCCGGGGTTTTGGAAGCCGAAGCTCTGCTGCTTCCTAATAACGACAGAGATATAACTGGGCTGCCGGTCGTAAACGTCGTTATCGAGCCTCAGCAGGATCCTGTGGCTATTCTTAAATCATTTTACTCGATGTACAAACCCGATGACGAATTTATACCTTTCGGTGTTTTTTTCAGATCCGGTTTTGCCCGCAGTTTGGCGTCAGACAAAAGAGACAACGCGGCTTTGGTCCGCGACAGATCGGTTTATTACAGCATTAATTCGGAAGGCACTGTTTTTGGAGCGGAATTTCCAAAGGGCGAAGAACCTATTGTTAAAGTGGTGACGAACACGTCCGTCATCCAAAGATTCGCGCCGCCGGTCCCAAGAGCGGTTAGATTGGTGGAATAAAAAAGGTACGCATGACGGAAAAAAACCCCGCGACGGCATTTAGCCGACGCGGGGTTTTTATTTGATGTCTTAAAAAAATTTTATTGTTGATTGCACATTCGCTTTAAAAAAATATTTTAGCATATAAATTTTATTCGGATATTTATTTCGCCGTTGCCGAGCGTTTTCGAAATCACTTGCGTCCTGCTTTTTGTGGAGACTTCTATGCCGCCGCCCCTTATGATAAACGGCGAAGAAAGAACGAAACGGTAATCGGGATCAGAGAGGCGCAGCTTCGCGCTGCCCGCCGTCATATTAACGAACTCGCAGAGAGTGTCTTCCGTATCGCCGCAGGTTATCTCGTCTTCGGACGCTCCGATCATATTTGAACACAGGACGCGGATATCTTTTTCGTTTGCGGAAATAAAAAGTATGCCGCTTTTTTTGCTGCTCAAAACCATTGCGCCTATTATCTCACCAAAAAAATTTTGGCTGCAGTCCGGCATGTGTTCGAGGTTGATACCCGTGACCGTTGCAATCGCTTCGGCAAGAGCGTCCGCTAAAATATCGCCGAGGCCGTCAAAAGAAGCCATTAAAAATTGCCTCCCTTACCTAAGCACTCGACGATTTTTGTTTCGAGCTCCTCAACCGTAAACGGTTTTACGAGATAGTTGTTTGCGCCCGCGCGTACCGCGGCGACTATGCTGCTCTGCTGGCCTTCGGTAGTAACCATCATGACGGGAATATGTTTATATATATCGCTTGTTTTTATCGCTACAAGTACATCGTAGCCGTTCATTTCCGGCATGTTCCAATCCAATAGGATGAGATCGATCTCATCGTAATATTCCGAGAGCTTTTCAAGGGCTTCGACGCCGTCGCAAGCTTCGATTGTTTCTATTTGCAGGACATCCGCCGTCGCAATTATTACTTTTCTTATAACCGACGAATCGTCAACCGCGAGCAGTTTCATTTCGGCACCCTTTTCTTCAAATAATAAGTTAGGTTGTTAAAATGGCCGGTATCGAAATTATCTTTTAGTAAATCGTATAAAACATAGTTTCCGGTAAATAACACGCCGCCGTCATAAAGCGAGCCGTGAATTTTTTCGGCGATTTCTTTTTGTTTTTCCTGAGAAAAATAAATCAATACATATCTGCAAAAAATTACGTCGAACAACCCGAACTTTTTATAGCTGTCCTGCAAATTGAAACGCTCGAATTTAACGGCGTTTTTTATTTTTGTGTCTATTTCCCAAACCGAGCCGCTGTTGAAAAAATATTTTTCTCTGTAATAGTCGCTCAAACCGCGCTTGATGTTTATTTTATCATACCTGCCGCGCTTTGCTATATCCAGTACGCTGCCCGAAATGTCTGTGGCTATAAATTCGAAGTTGGATAAATTAACGCCTTTGACATTATTTTTATTCAAATAATTGTCGACGCACATGGCCGCAGAATACGCTTCCTGGCCTGTCGAAACCGCCGCGCACCATATCCTCATTCGAATTTTTGCGCCGGATAAAAAATCCGAAATCAGCTTCGGCAGGATAACTTCTTCCATGACGCTCCAGGGCGCCGCGTCGCGGAACCACATGGTTTCGTTTATCGTTATGGCGTTAATAATTTTTTCCGATATATTCGGGTCGGTATCTTTTATTATAAAATCGTAAAATTTTTTAAACGATTCGGCTCCCGAATCAAGCATTAGTTTTGAAAGTCTCGTTTCGATCAAGTACGCCTTTTCAAGCGGGATAATGATCCCGCTTTTTTTTTCTATATAGTCCTTAAACAAATAAAACTCGTCTTCGTTTATCGAGCAGCGCAGAGGCTTGAAGTCCATTTGATCATCTCTTTATCGGCAAATGAAAAAATTTTGAATCTCTTCCGCAATTTTATCTAAATCCGTTACTCTGTCCGCCATTCCGTCTTCTGTCACTGCTCGGGGCATTCCGTAAACAACGCAGGTTTTTTCGCTTTGCGCCAAGCAAATACATTCCTTGCTTTTTTTAAGTTTATATATTCCGTCCCTGCCGTCGTTGCCCATTCCGGTTAGAATCACCGCCAAAATTTTCGTTTCGCCGTAGTTTTCCGCAAGCGATTCGAAAAGGACATCCGCTGCGGGGCGCACTCCGCCGCGCGGCGGCGAGTCGTCGAGGCGGACGCGGTTTTTTATGTCGAGCTTGATGTGCGAACCGCCGGGCGCGATGTAAACCGTCCCTGCGGAAACGGTTTCGTCTTTTTCCGCCACCTTTACTTTTAATTTCGATTTATTATTTAAATCCCGCGCCAAATTTTCAGAAAAATTAATTGGAATATGCTGGACGACCAAAATCGGGACGGGAAAACTGGCGCTCAGTTGGCTGAGTATTTTTTCAAGGGCAGACGGCCCGCCTGTCGAAGCCGCAATCAGTACTATATCCGGATTAAAAGTTTTTTCGCCGCACAAATCATCATTGGCTTGCTCGGATATTTTTGCATGATCTTTTTTTGACGCGGCCTCGCGGATCATTTTATTTATTTCGCCCAATTTGTTTTTTATTATGGCGAGGTTTTCTGCGTAACTGCCGTGAATAGGCTTGATCATACATTCAGTCGCGCCTTTGGCTGTCGCTTCCGGGAAAAACAATTCGTTTGCCGAAGACGGCCTCGCCATAATCAATACATATGCCCTGGGCAAATCGACTTTAATAACCTTTAGCAAATCATACAGGTTTAAGCCGGAAATTTCCGCGTCTATAATGATAACGTCGAAATTGTTCCGCTTGATGAGGGCATACGCTTCGCCGCCGTCTGCGGCGCTCGCTGTTGAAACGTTTTCGAACGTTTCTTTCGCGCCCTGCGCGAACATTTTTTTATATACCGTAGAATTGTCCGCTATCAGTATCCTTACTTCGTCCATGATCAGTTGACTTTAAACTGCAGCATAAATGTTTCCATGTCGTTTGCCGCCGCAAGAAGCACTTCGCTCGATTTTTTTGCGGAATCTGCGCTTAGCTGCGCTTTGCCCGATTCCTCGTTTATAAGCTGGATGTTGCGCGTGATGTCTACGAGACCCAGCGCCATTTCATTTGCCGCGCGGTTAATCTCGTTCATGTTGTTAGATGCGCGCTCCGAGTTCATTGCTATTTCTTGAGTGCCTACGACAAGCTCCGACGTCGATCTTGCTATTTCGTTTACGCCTTTTGTGGAATCGACAACGGTTTTTGTAACCGACTGCGCGTTTTCGGAAATATTGTTTATTTCAAGAGCAATTTCTTTCATCCTGCGCGCGGCGGAAGCGGACTCTTCGGTAATTTGGTTGCTGCGTTTTTCCTGCTGCCCCATCTCCTGCGCAAACGAATTTATATATTCGGTCATGCTGTTTATCAATACAGTTATCTCCGAAACCGCGCCTACCGCTTCGGGTACATTTTTTTGCATGTTTTCAATTTGCGCGGCAATTTCGTCTGTGGCTTCGGCGGTTTGCTTCGCAAGCTCCTTGACCTCGTTTGCCACAACCATAAAACCTTTGCCCGCTTCGCCCGCGCCGGCCGCTTCAATTGCCGCGTTTAATGCGAGCATGTTCGTTTGGTCGGCTATGTTGCTTATCACGCTTACAATTTTGCCGATTTGCTTGCTCGCGTCCTCTAACCGCTGGATGATCGCATTAGTATTTTTTGCCTTATCGTCGGCGTCGGACATTTTGTTTTTAACGCCGATGCTGTGCTCGCTTACAAGCAGAATCGACCTGTTTATTTCGTCTACGCTTTCTGCGACGTTGTTGAATATGCCGGAAACTGATTTGACCGAGTCGGAGGCTTTTATGATGCTGCCCTGTATGCTGTCGACAAGCGCGCTCGACTGCACTACGCGCGTGCTGGTTTCTTCGGCTGCCGCGGCGACGGTGCTTATGGTTGCGTTAATCTGCTCGATGGAAGATGCGACCGCGCTTATGTGCGAGCTTGCGGTTGAAAGTGAATTTGCCGACTGAGTCATTCCGACGGAAAATTCTTCTGCGGCGGTGCTTACGGTTGATGTTTGGTTGCTCAGCTCTTTGCTGTTGATTGCCATGTCGGAAGAAATTTCAAGCATGTTTTGCGCCGATTCTCGCATTTTATTTATAACCGGCCATAAATTTCTGACGCTGTTATAACTGAACTCTATCAGCATGTTGCACGAGTTAAAAAGCTGCCCGGTTTCGGCGCCGTATACAGACGGCAATCTTACGGTAAAGTCTCCGTTAGCGGCCAAAGTCATGGTTTCGACACATTCCGAAATGGGCTTGCTCACCGAAATCGCCAAATAAATTCCGAGGAATACGGTCAGTATCAAACCGGAAATCGATATGACAATGAGCCAGTAGAGGGTGTTCCGCGAACTGTTGTTGCTGTCTTCAATAAAACCTCGCCCTACTTCAAGCCGTACGCCGTTAAGCCTTGCCATAAGGTCGAGGCATTTGTCCGATATGGGCGAAAGTTGGGTCATTAAAAATTCGTTTGCATTTTCGTTCGTATTTTCATTGTCTTGGATCAAATTTCTAAATTTAGCCATGTTCGTTTCGTATAAAATCAAGTTTTCCATAAGTTCGCCGTAAAGGCTGAAACAATCGTGCCAGGACGGGTCGATGGTTTCGTAATAGGATTGCATGTTTGCTTTGATCCGCGGAATTTTCTCAATCGTTTCGTCGAGCTTCCCGATTTTTTCCGATGCATCCAAAATTAATACGTCGCGTCCGTCCA
This sequence comes from Defluviitaleaceae bacterium, assembly GCA_009783525.1. GTDB lineage: Bacteria > Bacillota > Clostridia > Lachnospirales > WQUN01 > WRDG01. The sequence continues at coordinate 5,720 of WRDG01000118.1, forward strand.
CTTTCATGGACTCCAGCAGCACGCGGGCGTGAAGCAGCCAGTCAAGCGGGTTTATAACTTTGCTTACTACCTCTTCGCTTGTCTTCACCGTGCTGTTGACATCAACAACCGCTACGGAAAAAGTGCAAAGCATTATCATCGCGACAAACAAAAACGCGATCATCAGCTTCGTTCTTATTTTCATGTCCTTAATTTTGCCCATCATTTTCTTTTCCCCCGATCGACATTGTATTGGCGGTTTTTTCGCCGGCGTGTCTATATTTTTCCATTATGGAACCGATGCTGATAATCCGGTAAAACCTGTTTTCTGTTTCCGCTATGCCCGATATGCAATAGCTTTCGTCTGCGCCCGTCGTAAGCGACGGTAAATTTATGGAACTGTCGTCGATGTCGATCAAATTGCCCGGCCTGTCAATTACCAATCCGATTTGGTTGTTTCCGCCCGAAAACGATTTGAACACCACCGCGTCCACCGCGTCCGTAAAATTTTTTTCGTCATGTTTTTTTTTGCGGCCGAGCAAATCGCTTAGACTCAGCAGCGTTATGACGCGCCCCTGTAAGTTCGCGATCCCGACAACAGCGTCGTGCGTTGTGGTTACCGGGGTGACGACCATCCTGCGCGCAACCTTTTGCACGAGCGTAACGTCAACCGCAAACGATTCGTTGTCCGCGTAAAAACTTAAGCATCTCATACGGCCGCCTTCTTCCTAACGGTTTTGCCGCTTTTCTTTTCGGTTTCAACTTCTTCGGCTATGGCTTTGAGGTTTAAAAAAATTAATATCTTTTCGTTGTATACGCTCGTGCCGTAAATAAAGTCGCTGTACAACTGGCCGCCGTCAAACGTAAACACGTCCTCGACTTTGTCGAGTACTTTTTTTACAAGAAGGCCCAAGGGGTTTTCGCTTTTTTTAAACGTGAGCATATAGAGTTTACCTTCGTTGTAGTTTCGTTTTTTTACCGGGGCAAAATCTTCCGGCCTTATGATCCGGACGGTTTTTTCCGCGATGTTAATAAATTTGCCTTTGCCTATGTCTTGAATAATTTTTGGATCCACAACTTCGATCCGCGAAATGTCGCCTGTCTCTACCGCATAAAATTCTGTGCCCGAGCATTTGAAAATTATTACCTGTTTTTCGTCTTCGTTTTTGATTTTTGTTTTTTCGTCCGATTTTTTTTCTATGTGTTCTATTCCCATAAATCTCATGATGCCTTCGGCGTCTAAAATGGTCACGGCCTTTCCGCTGCCAAGTACGGTTACGTTTGAATAGCAGGGGCAATTTTGCAGATACATCGGAAGAGGCTTAACGAGAACCTGCTCGGTTTCGAGGGCGTCGTCTATAAGCAGCGCGAAACTTTTTCCGTCCGCTCTAAGCACGATGCACTTTACGACTCCTCCGTGCCTGCTTTTTTCGAGGACATCGTCTACGTA
>WRDG01000119.1 GCA_009783525.1 Defluviitaleaceae bacterium
CGCATCAGGACGGATACGCCGAGGGCTGCACGGATAATTACATCCGCGCGCGGTTCAAATGCACCGCGCCGCAAACGGGGCGGTTCGCCGCGGTGCGGCTCGAACGCATAGCGGGCGGAGCAGTCGCTGCGTCGCTGGCGGATTCGAAATAAAATTTAAGGCAACGGAGGTACGTTCAAAAATGCAGGAAACGCTGATAGATCTGCAAAAAGCATTAATGGCGGACAAAGAGGCGCAGGAAAAAGTCCGGAGCATTATTCGTGAAGTTACCGACGCGCTCACGGAAAAAGGCTATACACCGCTGATACAGTTTGTGGGCTACATCCTCTCCGGCGACCCCACATACATAACGGCCTTTAAGGGTGCGCGCTCCCTCATCGGCAAAGTTGAGCGCGACGTTCTGCTCGAGGAGTTTATCCGCTTCTATTTGCAAAACAACGCTGCCAAATGAAAATCCGGAGATTTTTGTGCCGCGCATAATCGGGCTGGATTACGGCGACAAAACGATAGGCGTCGCGGTTAGCTGCGCCGACATGCGCGTGGCGGTAGGAGTCGGCACGATCAGGCGCGAGAGGCCCGGCGCGCTGCGAAGGAGCCTGCGCGAGCTTGCGGCACTCGCCGCAGAGTACGGCGCGGACGAAATCGTTTTGGGTTATCCGAAAAACATGGACAACACCGAAGGCGAGCGCTGTAAAAAAACATTGCTTTTTAAAGAGCTGCTCGAAAAAAAGCTGAGCGGTCTTACGGTCGTTTTATGGGACGAACGTTTGACAACGTCGGAGGTTATGCGTGTTATTTCGCCCGGCGCAAAAAAAAACATCGACGAGTCGGCGGCTGTTTTAATTTTGCAATCTTATTTAAATTTTAAACAATCGGAGGAAATAAAAATGAACAGTCAAGAAGATTTTAACAACGAAGAAAACGACGATTCCATCATCAAAATGACCGATGAAGACGGAAATGAAATAGAGTTTGAGCTTCTTGCATCGCGCGAATTAAACGGCGTGACATATGTGCTGGTTGCCGAAGTGCTGCCCGAAGACGCGGCAGACGACGAAGAATCCGAAGTGCTCATTTATAAATGCGTGCCGGACGAAGAGGACGAAGACATGGTTTCGTTCGAATTGATCGACGAGGAGCACGCGGACTGCGACAGCGTTTACGAATTGTTTAACGACGATTTCGAAACGCTCGGGATAGATTTCGACGATGAAGAATAAACTAAAAGTCTTTTCGCTCGGCGGATTGGGCGAGATAGGCAAAAATATGACGGTATTGGAATACGGCGGCGACATTTTAATTATCGATTGCGGCGTAGCGTTCCCGCAGGACGACATGCTCGGAGTCGATCTCGTCATACCTGATTTTACTTATCTGCTTAAAAACAAGCAAAAAATCCGCGGCCTCGTGCTGACCCACGCACACGAAGACCATGTGGGCAGCACGCCGTTTTTTTTGCGCGAATACAACGTCCCCGTCTACGGAACGAAACTGACTCTCGGTTTGATGGAAAACAAGCTGAGGGAGCATGACCTGCTCGACACGGCAAAACTTAACTGCGTTGCGTCGGGCGGTTCGTTTGGCGTCGGCTGTTTTACCGTCGAATTTATCCGCACGACTCACAGCATTGCGGACTCGGTCGCGGTGGCGGTAACGACGCCGGTCGGAGTCGTTATACATTCCGGCGACTTTAAGGTTGACTACACGCCCATCCACGGTGAATCGATCGACCTTCAGCGCTTCGCGGAGCTCGGCAAGCGCGGGGTGCTTCTTTTTATGTGCGAAAGCACGAACGTAGAGGAAAAAGGCTACACGCTTTCCGAACGCAACGTCGGCGTCATATTCGACGGAATTTTTAACCAGTCGCCCGGCCAGCGGATCATGGTAGCGACGTTTTCGTCAAACATACACAGGATACAGCAAATCGTCTTTTGCGCAGAAAAACACGACCGCAAGATTCTTATCCTGGGGCGCAGCATGGTAAACGCGATAAAAAAAGCCTCGGAGCTCGGTTATCTCTCCATCCCCGAGCATTTGCTCATAGAGATCAATGAGCTTAGAAATTATCCCGACAACAAGGTGGTGGTTATCACCACCGGCAGCCAGGGCGAACCGATGTCCGCTCTTTCGAGGATGTCCGCGGCGGAGCACAGGCAAATGGGCATCAAGCCCGGCGACAAAATCATCATCAGCGCGTCGCCCATCCCGGGCAACGAAAAAACAGTTTCAAAAGTTATAAACGACCTCATGCGGCTGGGCGCGGAAGTTTTATACGAAGGCCTGATGGAAGTCCACGTTTCCGGGCACGCCAAACAGGAAGAGCTCAAGCTGCTCCACGCGCTCGTCAAGCCCAAATACCTGCTGCCCATCCACGGCGAATACCGTCACTTAAAACATCACCGCGACCTTGCGGTTTCGATGGGCATGGACAAAAACGATATTTTTTTAATGGAAATAGGAGACGTTCTCGAATTGTCGGAAGACGAGGCGTATATCAAAGGGACGGTCCCCTCGGGGCATGTATATGTTGACGGTTTGGGCGTAGGCGACGTTGGCAGCGTGGTGCTGCGCGACCGCAAGCATCTCGCGGCGGACGGCCTGCTTGTGGTCACGGTCGGCGTCAGCGCAGGCGACGGAGGCTTTACCGCGGTTTTAGGGCCGGAGCTTATATCGCGGGGTTTCGTTTTTATGAAGGACGCCGATAATTTTTTTGAAGAGGCAAAAAATATCGTAAGATTGACGCTCGAAGACTGCGGCGCAAAAAAAATGACAGACTTCGGATTGATCCGCAACGCCATACGCGACGACTTAAAAGAATTTATTTGGCACAGAGCGAGAAGAAACCCGATGATCCTGTCGGTTATAATGGAAATGTGATTGAATGAGCGAGGCCGTTAGCATGACCGAGTCGGAAATTTTATTTTCGGAAGCTGAAGCGTTAGCCACACGGCTGGCAAAGAGCCGGTTGTACGGCGAATACCGCAGGCTAAAAGCGGAGATCGACGCCGATCCTGCGCTGAGCCGCCGCATGTCCACATACAAGCAGACGCATGTTGAGCACGAAAAAAAAAGGATGCTCAACACATCCGTTTCTTTTGAAGACGAACAAATAATTAGCCACATGTACACCGCTTTGCGGATGCACGACATTGCCGGCCCTTTTTTAAGGGCTGAAGAAGAGCTGCTCGTTTTATATTCGCGTATTTACGAAACGATAACGGAAGCGTGCGACATTCCGGTTCCTATTTGAACGTGAGTTAACCGGCTAGGTGGTATTTGTTGTATTCCCTTTGCTGGATAAAATCGTTTGCCATATTGTAAAGCAGGTACGCTACGGCAAACGCCACCAATATAATAAACACGCGGTAAATTTTTAAAATAACCTGCGCTTTTATTTCGTCCTTTATAATAGACGCATACAACTGCGTCTCTTTTTTTAGCGTTGTTAAATCGAAGGTGTCTTCAATGAACAAGCCTTGCTTTTTTTCGTCTTCCGGCATCAAGCTCACTGCTTTGCTAAATTGATTGATATTATTATACAATTTATTTTTTAAGATGGATATATGTTTATATCTATTTTTTTTTTGCCGAAGTTTTACATTTTTTTACTTCGTAACTTCCGCTTAATAATTTCGTAACAATCTATTGATATTTATTTTTTTTTATGTTACCATCCTGTAACATACAAACGGCAAACAAAAATATTCGCTTCGTTTTGAAAGGGGTCGTGCGGTGTATGTCGCCGATTAAATATTTACAACACGCAGCAGGTTCGGCTTTAACAAAAATAAAATCCCCAAACAAAAACAAAAGCCGCTGCTCCTTCGCTTTTGCGGCTTCAAAAAAAATAAGAAATAAAAACAGCATCGACGCGATGTTAAAACCAAAAACCCACAGCCAACGAAAATATTTTTCGCTCATGCTTGTTCCTTCATATACATGGGGTAAAACGCGGAGCATCCGCATCCCCTATGTGATGTTTTATATTTTGGTCGCGGCGTTTTTAACAATCGTAACCACATTTGCCGTGCTGCAACTCCGCGCCGCATATTTTCAGCGCGTGGCAAGCGACTACAGCATGTCGCTCGACGAAATTAACGACGCCTTCACCGAATATCAGGCATACAGTCTGGACGAACAAATCCGCCTGCTTGAAGACAAGGACGAAATCCAGTCGCGGCTAAACGAAACGCTCCGCAAGAGCCGCCAGGATCAGCACGAGCTTTACAACACATATCAAGAGGAGCTCGACGAGCTTTGGGATCTTTACGACGAGCTGCTGCAGATTATTATAGAATTTGACGAAGACCGCCGCGTCCTGCTCGAACAGTATTCTTCAAGCCCAATCCCCCCGGTCAAGACGCTCACAACGGACCTCGTCAATTCTCAAAACAAGCTGTTATCAGATTCCGGCGCATACAAAGGTCCTCTGCCGTCTGTTTATTACAACGTGACGTTCGACAGCCTTGTCGGCTACGGAGATTTTATTGCCGCGAGGCTTGACGCGCAGTCGGAATGTTACGCAGACCTGCAGACGCGCGCAAAAAAGATCGACCAATACGTAAAAAATTATCCCACCACACTGCCCGTGCCAAGCAAGATTACCTCAGGCTTCGGCTACCGCAGGAACCCGATGGGCGGCGGCGGCACCGAACACCATAACGGCGTCGACCTCACGGCCTCGACCGGAAGCAACGTAAAAGCGACCGGCGGCGGCACCGTCATCAAGTCGGGCTGGCAAAACGGTTACGGTTACACCGTCGTGGTTGACCACGGCTTCGGGATACACACCCTGTACGCACACAATTCAAAACTGCTCGTATCGGTAGGGCAAAAGGTTGCCCGCGGCGACATAATCGCCAAGTCGGGCAACACAGGCCGCAGCACGGGCCCGCATGTCCATTACGAGGTTCATGTAAACGGCAAGGCCGTTAACCCGCGCAGTTATATTTTTTATTGATAATCGGAGACATCCAATGCCACGGATAAAAGAAGAGTACACCAAACCCGCGGACACAATCATCAGCGAAGGTTTTATCATAAGAGCGGCGCAGCTTTCGGGAAAAGATTCCGTCCGCATAGACGGCGGGGTCTACGGCGCAATCGAACTCGAAGGCGGCTACGTACAGCTCGGCAACACGGGTTATGTTGAAGGCGACATCTACGCGACAAGCGCGGTGGTCGCGGGCCGCGTAAACGGAAGCATACGCTGCCGCGCCGCAGTGCACCTCGCCTCCACCGCCGTTATAACCGGCAACATAACAACCTCCCAAATAATAATCGACGAAGGCGCAATTTTTCACGGCTATTGCAAGACAGACAAAAGCCAGCAGTAAAAACCAAAGAGAGGCGCGGTTTTTAACTCCGCGGAATAAAAATCATGCCCATAACCGTTCCCGACCATCTCCCCGCCAGGGAGATTTTGTTTAAAAACGAAAATATTTTCATAATGAACAAAAGCCGCGCGTTCCATCAGGACATCCGCCCTTTAAAAATTGCCGTGCTTAACCTCATGCCGGTCAAGCAGACGACCGAAATCCAACTGCTTCGCCTGCTTGGCAACACGCCGCTGCAAATAGACATCACCCTCATGCACATGGGCAGCCATGTTTCAAAAAATACCACGAGCGAATATTTGGCGCAGTTTTATCTCGTGTTTGAAGACGTGAAGCACAGCCGCTTCGACGGTTTGATAATCACGGGCGCGCCGGTAGAGAACATGCCGTTCGAAGAAGTCTCATACTGGAACGAGCTTTCAAGCGTGATGGAATGGAGCAAGACCAACGTCACATCCACCTTCCACATTTGCTGGGGCGCACAGGCTGCGCTTTACTACCACTACGGAGTTCAAAAATATCCGCTCGAAAAAAAAATGTTCGGCATTTTCGCGCACAGGCGCATGCGCGACAACACGAGCATTCTTCGCGGCTTCGACGACGTTTTTTACGCGCCGCACTCAAGGCACACCGAAGTAACAAAAAAAGACATCGACGATGTCCCGTGCCTTGAAGTTTTGGCGCTGTCCGACGCCGCCGGAGTATACATCGCCGCGTCCGCCGACGGCCGGCAAATTTTCGTGACCGGCCACCCAGAATACGACCCGCTCACATTAAAAGCCGAATACGAACGCGACGTTGCCCGCGGCGATTCTATCGAACCGCCCGTAAATTATTTTCCAAACGGCGACGCGTCAAACGCCCCGGCTGTAAACTGGCGCTCACACGGCAGCCTGCTGTACACCAACTGGCTAAATTATTACGTCTACCAAGAAACCCCGTATGATTTTTGATTTTGATATGTTTTTTTTGAACACATTCGCCGATTCGATATCGATACATGCGAATTTGTCCGCGGCAGTTCACACATAAACGGCAAGGAAGGAACTCCTTCGGAGTTCCTGTGCAAGGAAGGAACTCTTACGGAGTTCCTGTGCAAGGAAGGAACTCTTACGGAGTTCCTGTGCAAGGAAGGAACTCTTACGGAGTTCCTGTGCAAGGAATATTTTTAAGGATTATTGAAATCCCGGCTGTCTCGTTTTAAGAGGTTTCCAATTCGACCTTCTACTTTCAACTTAAAGAGTGCGAATTCAAATTCAACAAAAAAGACGAAAACATATATCATTGCACAGGAACTCCGATGGAGTTCCTTCCTTTGTTGTTGAATATCATCAAAAATTCACCTCTGTTCTATTCAAGACCCTAAAAAAAAATTAACAGTTGACAAAATATTTAACATTAAATAAATTGAAACGGCACAAATATTTGCATGAACAAAACCTCAACGCATAATTGCTAAAAAGCTAAAGAAATAACATGTACTAATTATTTGCAAATTAGTCTCGTTTACTAAAAAACCAAAAAGGAGCCGCTCAATGAAAACCAACAAGCAATCACATATGAGCCTCCAACTGCCAACCGCAAACACACAGCAGCCACCCGGCCGCAAGCACTTAATAATGAAGAAAGCAAAAAGCTTGCTGGCCAAACTCCTGATCATCTGCCTGCTTGCGCCGCTGGCGCCGTCCGTCAACAAGCCACACCTCACCACTCAAGCAAGCACAGCCTACCCGCCCTCCGCATGGGGCAGCGTAACGGACTTCCCGGACGCTGACGCATACGGGGGGCTTCTTAGTTTGTACACATTGTC
>WRDG01000120.1 GCA_009783525.1 Defluviitaleaceae bacterium
ATATCAAGAACGGAATTTATCTTGCCAATTAACTTGCCGTTTATCTTGCCATTTTGGTGTGTTTTATTATGGAACCAACGCACAAAAACATCCTCGGTGTTTCTTCTTTTATCTGCTGCCGTGGCAATACAAAGCAACGGCTCCTTTTTTTTGCGGGAAAAATTTTTTTTTAGCCAACTATCCTTTCGGGATTTATATTGTCTTTATTGTAAAGCGCGCCGGACGGGCAGGTGAGTTTATCAACGGCATCGACGCGGAAAAATTGATTGCGGCTTCGCAGGGCAGCAAGGCGGCATTTGACGAAATAGCCGGCCTCTGCGGCGGCTACGTAAACCCTGATGCTTAACGAAGGCGAATTTTTTGCCGGCGGGCAAAGCGGCTGCCCGGACCCGCTTGATAAAATTATCTGCGGCGAATCAGCGGCGGCGCTGCGCAAGGCGGTAGGCGCGCTGCCGGAAGCGTACAGCCTGCCGCTTGTCATGCGGCATTATAAAGGCATGAGCCTGCAAGAAATTTCTAACACATTGGACCTGCCGCTTTCGACGGTCAAATGGCGCATACACGCGGCAAAAATAAAAATACGGGAAGCGTTAAGAAAGGAAGGGCAAAATGAATAAGCAAACGATGAGGGAAATACTGCGCGGCATTTACAACGCGGCAACGGAATGTTCGCTGACGGGAAAAGCGGCGGACGGAGACAGGGTTTTTATCCAAACCTACAACAAGCTGCGGGAGAAGGCCGCAGCCAACGGCTGGATCGACGGCGACATTGTAATAAAGCTTGACTTAAACGACGAATCTGTTTTCGGCGACGAAGTTACGCGGCTGAAAATCGAAAGGATGGATGTGATAGGCGCGGCGGCGGTGGTGTTTATGTCTTCGCTCGGAGAGTGAGCCGGCACGGTAAACAAAATTTCTATAAAACAAAACAAAATGTATAATGGCAAAAAAAATGTATAATGGCAAAAAAAAAAGAGGACACATGATGAGCAAAATGAAGCTTACGGCTGTTTTATTAACGCTGATAATGACATTCGCTTTGGCGGCTTGCGGCGGCGGAAATAACGGCCGCGAAGCGGACGGGCCCACGCAAACGCCTGCGGCAGTTCCGACGGAAGCGCAAACACCGACGGAAATTCCTACAGAAGCGCCGACAATAGCGCCTACGGAAATTCCCGCGGACACGCCCGTGCCGCCGGATACGCCGGTGACGCTGCCCGAACCCGTGCCCACGGAAGACCCTTTGCCGCCGCCGTCTGCGGCAGGGCAACAACCCCCGCCGACAAGCGCGCCGGACGCGCCCGATTCGCCGGATACAACAGCCGCCGCGCCTTCGCCCACGCCCTTTATGCATGCGGAATTATCTCTGTATGAATACGGCTACGGCATAACCATTTCAAATTTTATCGAAAGAGTAAGCGGCATGGCGGAAAACGACTTCTTTTACTTCAATGAAGAAAGGGAAGGATTTAGGGGTTATATGTACGGCTATTTGGGTGCGAGGGGAAGCGTGTACGAAGACGGTCTTCATTGGGGCGGCGGTTATTGGGATTTAAACTCAAATACTAACTTTGGGGATACATGCATCGTCTCCGGCTCGACAACCATCACAAAAACATTCAACGATTATTCAATAACTCTTGATTATACGCCCCCGACCTGGTCAACCGGTTATCTCGGCGTCATTTGCAAAGAGTCTTTAAGCCATAACATCACACGGGAAGACAGAATAATTTCATATGAAATTGTTTACGACGAAGAAATACCGAGATTTTATTATCAGAGTAATTACGAAGGCATAGAATATACCGGTTCGTATATTGTTTGGACCAAGGAACAAAAGATCCATTTAAACGGACCGGGGGCTTATTTGATTGTGCCTCTTGTATGGGGCCCTTCCGGCGATGAAGCGGACATGATTCTTGTTTTAAATTAAACGGCGAATAAATACTTCGGATTTTTGCTTTGCAATTAATTAACCCGGAAAGTCGTTAAAAATAAAACGCCCTGCAAAATAAAATTTGCGGGCGTTTTTTTTGCGCTTCATATCGGTTGAACTTTTATCCCGGAAACCAATAGTCGTTAAATTCCTGCGCATTCCGCAGGATTTTTTCGTATTCGGCGTAGTCGTTTTCTGTCCAGCCTGCCCTTGCGGACATGATAATCAAAATAAACGGCGAGTTTGCGTATACAATTGCCATGTCGTGCCACGCGGAGGGGCTCGTCCAGCCGGTTTTGCTTGCGACGGGGTATTTCGCGCCGCTTGACATGAACGGTATTTGGTTGTTTTGCATGTAGCCCCGCAGCTCCGCGCCGTATAAGTTGTCCGCTTCCGTATATTCGTAGATCGACTTTAAAAAGAGCGCGGCTTCGTTTGCGGTCAACTGCGAATTCATCACGCGGTCGCGCACCATGCCGGGGCTGCCGCCCATTGACGCGACAAAACTTTTATAGGCGTCGATGCCGAATGTCCGCACAAGGATCAGCGTCGCAACATTGTCGCTGTTGCTTATCATTAGCTCGAGCAGACGCCTGAGCGTAAACGCCGAGCCCACCGGGCAGTTCGGCTGAATGTACGCGCCCCTGCCGAACGACCCCCAGTTTTGGTCTTCGGAGGTGAAGATCAGCTCGCGATTGAGATCGGTTTCGCCGCGCTCCGCCATTTCGAATATCATAAGGGCGAACATTGCCTTGGACAGACTCGCGCCGAAGAACTGCCGCTCGGTGTTGTGGCGCACCGAAAATCCCGACTCCAAATTTTGGTAGTAGACGGCCGTGCCGCTTCCGAGCCCGCTTATAATTTTTGCCGACTCGTTTTGCGGCGGCGCAAATTCCGTGTCGATCCATTTGGGGCCGGACAGCGTATGGATTTGCATCCAGCGCCCGCCGCCCGGGTCAACGGCGTACACCGTTTGAGGCAACAGTGTGCCGGACGCAGCGCCGCCTGCCTCGTCGTGCAGGCTTAGCAGCCTCGACAAACGAACCGGCTCGTGATCCGCGCCGGGCGGCGGCAAAAGCGAAATGTCGTGCAGCCGAAGCATCGCCAAAATCGCCTGCTCACGGGTGAGACGATCCTGCGGCGCAAAATTTCCGCCCGAAGCGCGCATAACATCCGCCCGGCAAATTTGCCCCACGGATTCGTAGGCCCAGGACGAAATTTGGTCTGCGTCCGCACACGCGGGCGTGAGTTTCAATAAAGGCAGCCCAAGCGCGGACACAAGCCGCGACAGCATGGCGGCCGCCTGTTCGCGCGGTATAAAGCCGCCGGGGTCGAAGCCGCCGCCGCCCGCGCCGTACATTATGCCCATGCCGCCCATTTTTTTTATGCTTATATTTTCGGTGTCGTTGAAGGAAGCCATCCGCAAAATATCTTTTCCCGTGATTTTTTCAAACAGAAGAGTAGCCAACGCGGCAAATTCTGCGCGGGTCGCGGCCGTTTTATAATTGCTTTGATAAGCGTGAGGTATCAGCCCAAGCGAAAAAGCCCGCGCTATGCCGAGCCGCGCATCGTTGCTCGCGCTGTACAGGTTCGGCGGCACCTGACTCGCAGCCGAAACAAAAATAAAAGGGGCAAAAGAAAATAAAATTGCCGCCGCCAAAAATAAACATGCGGCCCGCAAAAAAATATTTTTCCGTTTCATAATCCAACCCCCTTAGCGCAAGCCCGATGAAAAATTATATACAAACGCCGTACGCGATTCAACAAAGAGCAAACGGAACGGCTCTTCCGCTTGACAGCAAAAAAGCTTGCAAGAATCATCAGCGGATGTTTCCTGCAAGCTTTATGTTTTTATTCAAGCGCGGTTATAACCCTATACTTCTGCCGCGCAAAGTTTTCGGCAGCCCATGTGCTAATTTAATCAGATGGTTTCAAGCCAAGTTTCCATAACCGTAAACACTGACATATATGCCGTAACGGATAAGCCTTTAGCGAAAACTGTAAACAAAAACATTTTCACGCTTAGTGGCAGCGCAGCCGCCGGTGTATTTTTTTTCGCTCCATGGGTTGCCGGGAAAAATATTTAGTATTCGATGATTAACTGCAAAATGCCGATTTTGCACTTCGTAAAATACCTTAAAATTTTTCTAAAGAAAAATTCTTACTGCCGGGATTTTTTTCGCGCAAAATTTAGTTAATTGTCGAATATTTTATTCTGCGTCGATCATGTTTGTAAGGTTGGTGCGGTCGATGGCGATTTGCAACTGCGCGATGGTGTTTTGCAGCCAATCTGCTTTGGCTTGGCATTCTTCCTTGCTGTAGTTGAGCGCGGTGTATTCCACCTTGCCTCCGTAGGTTGTGTTCGTGGTTGTTGTTTCCTTTTTCGCCATTCGGCTGACGATACCAAGCTCGTTGTTAAGCTGCGCAAGATACACGAGACATTCGCCGAGTGTCATTTCAAACTCCGGAACCGCCGTGGTTGCGTTTGATATATTGAGCAGGTGCCTTAGCTTCCTTATTTCGGCATCCAAACCGCAAACCGTCTCGCGGGTTAAAGAAAACGAATAGCCGTAGTCGTAGCGATCCTTTTCCTCTTGGTAAGTGACTTGGTGCGTGCGGTTTTCTTTGCTTAAAACGTCGCTCTTGCTTTGCTCCAATAATTTTATTTTCTTTAAAATTTCTGCGTTGCACATTTTCATGGCGAAGCCTCCGTTCATTTTTTTCGGCCGAAACCGTTTTGAGAAGATAGCACTCATTTTTATTTATGTCTGTTACATCTGATTTACAATTTGAAAACAAATTGACAGGTTGCATTTTATTGGTTGATTTGGCATTGAACACAATTATGTGTGTTTGTCGGCAACATATTTTTTGTTTTAAAAAGATGTGCAGGGGCGACCGATCTTACGGAACGAAACCACCGCAACAAAACGAAGGGGGAATATAAATGCGTTATCCGAAACTTTTGCGGCATGGCGATACGATCGGCGTTTGCGCGCCGTCGTCGGGCGTGGACAAAAAATATTTGCAAAGGCTTGACCGTGCGCACGAAAATGTGCGCGTCCTCGGCTATAAGACGGCGGAGTCGCCGTCCGTGCGGATGCTTGAAAATAAAATTGAGCAAAAAGACGCGGCCAAAAAAAATAACTGTGTAAGCGCTGACGCGCAAACAAGAGCCGCGGAGCTGATGAGCATGTATGAAGACCCGAAGGTCGCTGCAATTATCCCGCCGTGGGGCGGCGAGTTTTTGATGGATATGCTGCCGTTTTTGGATTTCGATCTTCTTTCCGGTTTGCCGCCCAAGTGGTTGAGCGGTTATTCGGACATTACGACGCTTACGTTCGCGCTGACACTCCGCTGCGACATGGCGACGCTTCACGGCTCAAATTTTTTGAACATGGGCTACGAAAGGATCCACGAGTCTGATCAGTTCGCATTTACGGCGATGTCCGAAACGGAAACGGTTTGCGCAGCTCAAAATTGTGGGGCGGCTTCAACATATGGAGCGAAGCCGAAATGTTTCCTTATACTCTCACCGAAAAAACCGAATGGAAAATTTTGGGCGGAAGCAAATCATGTAAATTCGAGGGGCGCATGATCGGCGGCTGCCTCGATGTGCTGTGCAAACTGCTCGGCACGAAATATGCGCCGGTAGAACAATTTATAAGCAAATATAAAAACGACGGCTTCGTTTGGGCGCTGGAAAGCTGTGAAATGAACGCGGCGGACATTTACCGCACCTTGTGGCAAATGCGCGAGTGCGGCTGGTTCCGACACTGTCGCGGCTTTTTGATAGGGCGGCCCGCCGATTATTCGGACAAATACGGCTTTGCGCTCGCGGACGCGCTGGAAGCCGGGCTCGGCGGTTTGAAAGCGCCGGTTGTATATGATGCGGACGTCGGCCATGTGCCGCCGCAGTTGCAACTGATAAACGGCGCGTACGCAAACGTTGTGTGCGGCGGCGGCGCGGCGGAGGTTAAGCAGGTATTAATAGGATGATTTTTTACAAACGCAAACGGCGAAGCATTAGGCGCGATCATATACACGCGGCGCGTATAAAAAAACCCATGTTCATTAGGACAGGGGTTGTTGTGAAGCAAAATATTTCAACGAAAAGCATCAAAATGATGTCGAACATTTTTTGAATTAATTGCTTTTTTTACTTTTTTATTGCATAATATTAAATATGATGTATATAAATATTATTTCTTATACTATTCGCTATGTCGGTATTTATGCTATAAAATTTATATTTTAAACAGGGAGTAAATGATACACTATGATGTTTGGCAATATAGAGTTTAATAAATCGGCCTTTAAACATGGTATTTCCGAAAGTGATATATATTGGGCATTTATTCATTCTTGTTACGATGGTCCAATTGAAGATATGGAGAATAAATTTTTACGATTAGGTTTTGATAAATCCGGTAACTTACTCGAAATTATGTATAACGAAATTGATGAAAACAACATTAATGTTTTCTATGCGATGAAATGCAGAAAAATATATTATAAATTAATTACAGGAGGAAACTAAAATGTCAAGAATGACAGAAGAAGAAACAAACGCTTTCGATGATTTTGTAACAAATAATCCGCCAAGAGTTGATCCTTCGAAAGCGCGTCATATTACTCGAATGGTAGCGTTAGATGATTTTATTGTTGAATATATTTATTCGCAATCAATAGCCAATCATAAAACACCTACAGAAATTATCAGAGATTTAGTAAAAGAGAAGCTTATGCAATCTGTTTAAAACGCTTTGATGTTTATATTTATTTAACATATATAATTCACTCTGACGGTTTCGCTACGCGCAAACCGCCGTGGGCTTCCCCGCCAAGCAAGTGAGCGAAGCGAACGATCCCGGGCGGCGTGTGAATCTTCCCGCTTTCACGATTCCCGCTTCGCGGGAACGCACGGTTGAAGCCCCGCGCGCCGGTATCTTCCGGTCACTTCACCATTTTCGTCTTCGACGCAAACGCGCGGTTGAAGCCTCGCGCGCCGGTTTCTTCCGGTCACTTCACGATTTTCGTCTTCGACGAAAACGCGCAGTTGAAGCCCCGCGCGCCGGTATCTTCCGGTCACTTCACGATTTTCGTCTTCGACGAAAACGCGCAGTTGAAGCCCCGCGCGCCGGTATCTTCCGGTCACTTCACGATTTTCGTCTTCGACGAAAACGCGC
>WRDG01000121.1 GCA_009783525.1 Defluviitaleaceae bacterium
CAAAAAAAAGATTATTTTTTTAGCCATTAAATATCAGCCTCCACACGGCCGGGAAAAAAACGTACGCGCCGGCTCCGGCGGCAAACACGGACGCGAGAAGAACGGCTGCCGCCGCGGCGTCCTTCGCCGCCTTGGCAAGCGGGTGGAACGTATCGCCGCAGCAGAGGTCTACCGCCGCTTCGATTGCCGTGTTGGTCAGTTCGAAGCAAAGCACAAAAAAAATTGCGGTCAGCACGAGCGCCAAACGCCCCGCGCCCACCCGCAATATTAATCCGGCGGATAACGCAAGCGCCGCCGCCGCCAAATGAATTTTAAAATTTTTTTCTTTAAAAGCGTAAACGAAACCGTGCCCCGCGTTTTTAAAACTTGCCAATATGTTGACGTTTTTCATACGGCAAAACCCGCTTTCAGCAATATTTCGGTTTGTGCCTGTCTCATGGCGGTTTCGTCCTCTTCGCTGTCGTGCAGCCGGCCCAGTAAGTGGAGCACGCCGTGAACCGTCAAAAACGCCAGTTCACGCATAACGGAATGGCCGTAAGATTCGGCTTGCCTTACCGCAACCGGCAGGCATATGACGATATCGCCCAAAATTTTCGGAATGTTTAATCCGTTGTCGTTAAAATTTTTTTGATCCGGCCCGTCAAACGGGAAGGACAGTACGTCGGTCGGTTCGTTTTTATTTTTGTATCCGAGGTTTAATTCTGTCATTTCATCTTCGTCCGTAAAAGAAATTACGAGCTCGTCGTACGCTTGGGCGCGCGCGTGATCGAGCGCGCAAAAAACCGCTTCGGTGAGGCGGCTTTCGTATCCGTCCGGCGGCGTCAGGCATGTGCGGCAGTCAAAATAAATTTCCATCAGCGTTTCGCCGGCTTTCCTTTAATGATAATCGGAACGGCATCCTTTTCTTCCGACTCGGATTCGTCTTTAGGATAGGGGATGCGTTCATGGTACATCCCCTGCAGCACGCGGACGAACGCTTGTGTTACGGTGCTTAGGTTGCGGATGCTCAGCTTGCTGTCTATCAGCTGCCCGTCGTTTAATTTGTCGTGGATCAGCTCGCTTACGCGCTGTTCGAGCTCGTTGATGTTTTTGATGTTGCTTATCATGGAACGGACCGCGGCCTCCACCGTGTCGGCAAGCATAATAACGGCGGATTCTTTAGACTGCGGTTTGGTAAATGGGTAGCGGAAATCGTTTTCGTTTACCGCTCCGCCTTCTGCCGCGGCCAATTCTTTTTGCTTGTGGTAAAACCATTTCATGAGCGTCGTGCCGTGGTGCTCGGCTATTATGTCCCGGATAAATTGCGGCAGCTTGTACTGCGCGGCAAGGGTGAGCCCGAAACTTATATGGCTTATCAAAATTTTTACGCTCTCCGAAGGACTGAGTTTGTCGTGCGGGTTTTCATGCTCAATATTTTCCGCGAAGTAAAACGGGTTCTTTAATTTGCCGATGTCGTGGTAATATCCGCCCGCCCGCGCTGTGTTCGGGTTCGCGCCGATGTCGTAAGCCGCAGATTCTGCGAGGTTTGCCACAAACAGCGAGTGGTGATAAGTTTTCGGCGCTTCCATCGTGAGGCGGCGCAGCAGGACATTGGTCGGGTTCGCGAGGTCGAGCAGCTTTATGGGTGTCACCACGCCGAAAAGCGCTTCCCATATAGGCAGGCTGCCCATGCACAGTATCACCGTGATGATGCCGTTTGCCGCGGCTATCGAACCGTGCGTGAGTATCGTTTGCCAAACGTTAAGCGCGTTATTTTTTTCCATTACCAATGCGATTGAGCACGACAAAATAAAATTGATTAAAGCCGCGAGCAAACCGACGAGAAATATTTTGTTGCGCTCCGCCGTCAGTTTGGTAAGCATTGCCATAATCGTGCCGCCTATCAAGAAGAAGAGCAGATAGTCGGCGTCGCCGTTCACTACAAAATAACCGGTTACAACCAAGCCCGCGTTTAAAATTATCGCGGAGCGTACGTCTACCAACATTCCGGTAAGCATGGTAAAAACGAGCAGGGGCAAATAAAAATAACCGATGTCGCCCATCGCCCACATAACCGTCAAAACGATTATGTACAGCGTCAAGAGCAGCACCGATTCTTTTTTCCGCGAAGCGGCCGTCTTTCTGTAATTGCCTATATAAACGGTGCTTATGGTGAGAACGAAAAGCGTGAGGGTAAACGCTCCGGCCATAACGACGACCCGTGATTCCCAGCCTGTGTTAAGCAGCCCGAGATTTTCTAATACCGCATATATTTCTTCTGTGATCGGTTGATTTTCGTCGACGATTATTTGGTCCTTTAACAGCATCACAACGCTGTATTCTGATGAAATACGCTCCCGCTCTAATTTTGTCGCCTCTTCGTTTACAAATCTGTTGGGTTTTAAAAAACCCGCGACAATATTGTTGCCGACGGTTTTGCCCGTATCGTTAAGACTGCTGTATGTAAATGCGTCACGCACGGCAAAGAGGGTATACTGGTCCATGTCCAGCACGCCCTGGTTGAGAAGTATGCCGGCTATATCGTAAACGATCGATTTAAGTTCGAGGTATTCTTCTTCCGTTGCGTTTATAAGATACAATTTTTGGTTATCGTTAAACGTGACGCTGAGGTCGGAAAACCTCGCGTAAGCGGGCGGCGAGCCACCGGGCGGAGGAAGCGGCGGGCCTTCGGTATCCGGAATGGGTATGACAGGCAAGGATGTTAAACTGTCGTAGTCATCGTCGTGTACGTGAGTTTCGCCGTTATTTGTTTCTGACGCTTTGTTTTCATATTCGTTTAAAGCTTCGTAATAATCGTTCCATGCCTGTCTTATTTCTTCCGCCTGTATTTCGTATTCCGCGCGGATGTCGGTCAAAGCCAAAAAAAATAAATCGATGCTTACGTTTACCCCGGCTGCGACGCTTATGTCAGTTGAATAAAGAGAACCCGCCTCCATCGCGCGGGCTTCCGCTTCACTGCGGTTGCGTTCGGTCGCGACGGTGTTTTCGACATCTCTTGTCGCAATGATCCTGCGTTTGGAAATTTCTCCTATTTCGACGGTCAGCCCGCCCCTAAAAGACGCTCCCGTAAAAATATATGCGCATGTGGCTAAAAAAGCCAACGCCACCAACATGCAGGTCATTATTTTATGCTTCATAACAATCAGTCTTTCTGTTTTAACTTGCTTGCAGCGCACCGTTATTATGCGCTGCTTGTAGCGCACCGTTATTGCGCGCTGCTTGCAGCGCGCCGTTTATTGCGCGCAGGGTACGCGCTGCCTGCTGCTCGCAGGATACGCGCTTTTTTTGCGTCGTACTCATTTTTTTTGCCGAGCTTGTATGCGTTTTTCGCGTCCCGTTTTTCGTATGCCCCGATTATTTTTTGAACGAGCGGGTGGCGTACAACGTCCTTGGCAGTGAGTCTTGTTACGGCAATGTCGTCGATGCCCTCAAGAATCGATACGGCGTCGACCAGTCCCGAGCGTTTGCCTTCGGGCAGGTCGACCTGCGTGATGTCGCCCGTTATCACCGCCTTAGACCCGTATCCGATGCGGGTTAAAAACATTTTCATCTGTTCCGGAGTAGTATTTTGGGCTTCGTCCAGCACGACGAAAGCGTTATCGAGCGTGCGGCCGCGCATGTATGCGAGCGGCGCCACTTCAATCGATCCCTTTTCCAAATTTTTCATGAACGATTCGGATCCCATGATTTCATGCAACGCGTCGTACAGGGGTCTTAAATACGGATCGACCTTCTGCTGTAGGTCGCCCGGCAAAAATCCGAGTTTTTCTCCCGCCTCGATTGCCGGGCGCGTCAATATGATCCGATTGACGCGGTTTGCTTTAAACGCCGTGATTGCCATCGCCATTGCCAAATAGGTCTTACCCGTGCCCGCGGGGCCGATCGAAAAAACGACGGTGTTGCCGCGGATGAGATCGACGTAATTTTTTTGCCCGATCGTTTTTGGTTTGAGCGGGCGTCCCGAAACAGTCATGCATATCGTGTCGTCGTTGATTTTTTCTATGCTTGCGAAATTTTCGTCGGAGAGGGAGGCGATTATGTAGTTGACTTGCTGCTCGCGGAGCGTTTCACCTTTTTGTGCGAATGCCGAAAGCTTGGCAAGAACTGCTTCCGCTTTTTCTGCCGCGCCCGGCGCGCTGTCCGGCAGCGGCGAAACAATTACGTCGTTTCCGCGGTTGACTATATGGACGCGAAAAGTATTTTCGATAATTTTTAAGTGCTCGTCCAATTTTCCGAAAACGTTGCCGATAATCGAATTTGGTATTTCCATGATATTTATCTTGCCTCCGCGCGAAGTATTGTCAGCAGGGTTTGTAATATTCGCACATCATAACATAATTTTTCAAAATTTGTAGAATCTCAAAAAGCCTGCGTTAATCTCTGTTTGCCCGGTTGAAATAAATATTGATAAACACGCATGATGAAGCGGCGGAAAAAATTCGGACAAGCGGAACAAGCAGAGGTTCGAGTATGTAAAAACGGTTGTTACTATTGGTAAATAATTTGTATAATCTGCTATAATAGCAAAAATTCTTCAGAGGTGTGCTTATGCAAAAAACGGTTTTCGTGGTAGACGACAACGATACGAATTTAGCCGCCGCAAAAGATGCGCTCAAGGGTCATTACCGCGTCATGACGCTGCCGTCGGCGGGCAAGTTGTTTTCTATGATGGAAAAGCTTACGCCTGACTTGATACTGCTTGACATAGAAATGCCGGAAATGGACGGGTTTGAAGCACTCACTCTGCTTAAAAACAATAACCCCGACGTTCCGGTTATTTTTTTGACAAGCTTGATCGACGCCGAAGTGGAGGTCAGGGGGTTTCAACTCGGAGTTATAGACTTTATTACAAAACCGTTTTCAGCACCCGTACTGGTCAACAGGATAAAAACGCATCTCGATATTGACGGCTTGATACGCGAGCGGACAAGGCAGATTCAAAAACTTCAAAACGGCGTCGTGTCAGTGGTGGCGGACATGGTCGAAAGCCGCGACAACACAACCGGAGGGCATATAGAACGAACGTCCGAATACTTGCATATATTGATAGACGCGATGATAGACAACGACATGTGCACCGCAGAATTGAAAAGCCTCGACTTGGATATGCTCATATCATCGGCGCGTTTGCATGATGTGGGCAAAGTATGCATTTCCGACATGATTTTAAACAAGCCGGGGAGGCTGACCGAAGAAGAATTTACCGTAATGAAAACCCATGCCGCAGAAGGCGAGAGGATCATCAACCAAATGGGCTCGCGCACAGAAAATGTTGAATTTTTACATAACGCAAAGCTGTTTGCCGGAACCCATCACGAACGGTGGGACGGAAAGGGTTACCCGAACGGCTTAAACGGCAAAAATATCCCGCTTCAAGGACGCATAATGGCTTTGGTTGACGTTTACGACGCGCTCGTGTTCGAACGTCCGTATAAAAAAGCTTTTCCGCATGAAGAAGCGGTCAAAATTATTATGGACGGAAAAGGTACGCAATTCGATCCGGACATAACGGATCTTTTTTTCAAGACGAAAGACAAATTCGAGGCGGTTAAGGTATGACAAATAATTCGATTTATCCGGTGGATACGAACAGCGATTTATGCACGGGCTGCAACAGATGCGTGCGCGAGTGCCCGATGGAAACCGCAAACATTACGTACCAGGACGAGGCCGGCAACATCAAAGTAAAGATCGACCACGACAAGTGCATCGCGTGCGGCTGGTGCGTATCGTCATGCAAACACGAGGCGAGACGTTTTCGCGACGACACCGAGCGTTTTTTCGACGATTTAAAAAACGGCGCGAACATATCGGTTATTGCGGCTCCGGCTATAAGAACAAACATACCCGAGTACGAAAACCTGTTTACCTTTTTAAAACAGCAGGGAGTAAAAAAAATATTCGACGTTTCACTCGGCGCGGACATATGCGTATGGGCGCACATACGCCATCTTGAAAATACAGGCTTCGCGCCTATAATCACGCAGCCGTGCCCGGTTATAGTCATGTACTGCGAAAAATACCGCCACGATTTATTAAAATGGCTTTCTCCCGTACAGAGTCCGATGGCCTGCGCGTCCGTCTACATGAAGCAATACATAGGCATCGAAGATCAAATCGCCGCGCTTTCTCCGTGCATCGCAAAAACAAATGAATTTGCGGAGACTAATCTCGCGCAGTACAACATCACATTCACCGGCTTGCTTGAATACATAAAAAACAACGGTATAACCCTGCCGGAAATTAAAACGGCGTTTGACCACGGAAACAGCGGACTTGGTTCGCTTTTTCCCATGCCTGGCGGGCTAAAAGAAAACCTTGAATATTTTACGGGCAGGAAGCTGCACATAAGCAAGAGCGAAGGTTCCGGCGTATACGAAAAGCTGGATGCGTACGCTCAAACTGACGAAGCTTCGCTGCCGACGGTTTTTGATGTGCTCAATTGCGAAGAGGGATGCAACATAGGTTCGGCGAGCTTGCGTAAAAAGAATTTTTTCGAGATCGAAAAAATAATGCACGACGCAAGAAAAAAAGTCGGCGAAGAAAGAGACAAACGAACAGGCACTGTTTTATACCCAAAATACGACGAGACGCTAAGCCTTTCGCATTTTATGAGGGAGTACAGACCAAAGGACATACCCTTTGCCGAAATTACTGACGAAGATATCGAAAAAGCTTTTGCGGTTCTTGGGAAGCATGACCAAAAAAAACAGAACGTTGACTGCAGCGCCTGCGGATCGGAAACATGCCACCATATGGCGCGCAAGATAGCGCTTAACGTAAACATTCCGGTCAATTGCATAGTTAAGGCGATGGAAGACGCCAAAGCGGAACATGAAGAAAACATAGCGGCCCATAAGCAGCTTGTCGAAATGGAACGTATCCACGAAGTTGACGAACGTACGCGCATCATGCTCGATGCGACTCCGCTCGGAGCGCATTTTTGGGATGAAAATTTCAACATAGTAGATTGCAACTTGGCGTCCGTCAATTTGTTTAAAATGTCGAGCAAAAAAGAATACATGGAAAAATATTTCGA
>WRDG01000122.1 GCA_009783525.1 Defluviitaleaceae bacterium
ACGGACGAAAATTTGGCAAAGGCCGCGGAAATTTTCGAAAAGTTAAAAGACGAGGCGTTTGCCGGCGCGAAGTTGACCTTCGGCGAACATTACTTGCCGCCTGAAATACAAGCCATGACAAGCAATGAACGCCGCAGCATTTTAATCGGCATACTTAACAGTTGCCGTGTTTTAGAATTGCAGGCGGCGGAACTGCTGCAAAAATATTTAAATAAGGCGGAATCCTACTTTCCGGATAAGCCGGAGATAGTTTCGGCGGCTATACAGGCGCGAAAAAACACGGGCTTCCCCGCAACTTTTACCCTTCCGAACAAAAGCGCCGCAATCCCGCCTGAGATAAAGCACATCGGCCCGTCCTATGTGCCGTTCGCAAACGAGTTTAATTATTTTTTGGATTATACCGGGCAAAGCTACGGCTACGTATATGAGGGCGACTGGCGTAAGTCTAAAGATTATATTTTCGCCGATGTGATAAGCGGCAACGCCTTGCGACCGGTTGCGGGGCTTGTGCCGACGCAAAATGAAATAAACCATATATATAAAGCAGCCGGTTTCAACCCGGTTTCGTACTGCGCAAACAAAACGGCCGCAAATTACATGAGCGAAGCGGACATGAAGGAAACGGTCAGGCAAACGCTGCACGAGCTGCGGCAGCCCGTTGTCCTTCCGACTGATAACAATCTGTTCGGCGCAATAGTTGTCGGCTATAAAAACGACGGGGATACTTTGATCGTTTACGGCTTCAAGCCGTACTTCATGGACATGGAAAACAACGCGGCGCCCGTTTACATTGAAGTTTCGGATTGGTACAACGATAAAACCGCGCTTACGGTAATCGGCAGGCGCGGGCGTGCCGTGCCGGAAACGGAAATGCATGCCGAAGGGCTGCGCAGCATGCGCCGGTATTTAAACGAAAACATGAACGGCGCGGACAAAAATTATTTTTATGAATGGGAAGCCTTTTTGCGCATGAACAAAATCGAAATGATAAGCCATGTGCGCCGGACGCAAAGCATCCCGGGCGGCGAACACGGCACGTTGGACATGAATATGGACGACGGCGCAATGTGGAAAGCAATCTGCGCCGCCCACGGCAGCACATGGTGCAACATGGCGGAACGCCGCTTTTACGTCGCGCAGTTCCTATATAAAATAATGGGGCAATATCCCGCCGAAACGCAAAACTTAATGCATAAGCTCGCGGATCATTATTGGGAATCAAGCAAAATAATGGGCGGCGACTACGGCGGCGACCCGAAAAAAGGATACGGACGCGAAGTGGGCGACCCGGTCGATCCGGAAATTTTCGAAAGGCAGGACGTCCGCGAAAGGATGGCAATCTGCGTAAAAATTTTTAAAGAAGCCGACGCCAAAGGGCTTGAGATGATTGAAGAGATCATGGATTTATTGCCGCAACAAAAAAGTCGTTAATAAACGTAAGCGGGGTTGTCCGGTATAAATAATACATGCAATGACATCCATAGCCGAGTGTTGTGCAGACAAAGTGATTTGTTTGTGATACAATCGAGCGCATAGGAGGTGTTTATTTATGACAACCGCAAATATAAATGTGAGAACAGATGCAAAAGTGAAAGCGCAAGCTCAGCAAATTTTTGAATCTATTGGTTTAGATTTATCTACGGCAGTCAACTTATTCCTTAAACAAACAGTGCGAGCTAATAATTTGCCTTTTATAGTTGGCGCAATATATTTAAATCCGGACGAGCCGCAATTATCGCAGCCGCAAACAAGACGCAAGCCTGTGTACGGTTGTGCCAAAGAAAAAATATGGATGGCGGATGATTTTGACGCACCTATAGATGACTTTAACGAGTATATGTGATGCGGTATTTATTACTCCGGCACTTAAATATCGCAATTTCGTACGGCTATTTTCGCGCCGCACATCGTCAGCTCAACCTTGCGTACTGCTTGAGTACACGTCGGTTTCGCTTCCTCGTTCGGCACAAAAATATCGCGTACGTCTCTTGCTATATTTAAATGCCGGAGTAATAATTGATACGCACGTTGCACTTTGGGTGTTAAAAGGCGAACCCATATCGGAAGCGGCAAAAAAAGTCCTTGACGATGTAAACGCAGAAGTTTTTGTCAGTATGGCTTCCGCATGGGAAATTGCCATTAAAATCAGCACCGGAAAGTTAAAGTATACCGGTGGAGTCAGAGCTTTTCTTGATGATATAAAACTGAACGAATTTAAACTGCTTGACATCGAACAATCGCATATTGAATTAATCGAACACCTTGAATACCATCACCGTGACCCATTTGATCGGCTGCTTATAGCAACGGCAAAATCAAAGGGTATGACTATTTTGACAACAGATGAAAATATTTACAAATACGATATACATTATTTATGGTGAAGACGAAAAAATCCCGTCATAATGCGAACGGCTTATGACGGGATTTTTTTATGCGCCTGCTTTTATTCTTGCGTCACTTAATTATTTTTTTTATTGCCGCCACTATCTCGTTCACCGCTTCGCCGCAGAAGGAAGGAACTCCAAGCAAGCACCCGACAAGGGTGCGTTCCTTCGGAGTTCCTGTGCTTAGCAAATTCCTTTGCCAGCGCGGGCAAAAGCGCAATGTCGGGATAGGCTGTGCCGCGCTCCCACTTGCTCACGCTCTGGGGCGAAACGCCGAGTATCTCCGCGGCTTCCTCCTGCGTGAGGTCTTTGCCTTTGCGCAAGGTTTTCAAATTTTCTGCAATGTGCAGCATTGTTTTTCACTCCTAAAAAATATTTTGTACGGTAAACAAAATATATGTTCAATAACAACCCTATTCCATATACCGCTAAGCGAAAATTATTCAACCGTCAAGCGGGTTTTTCCATTACACAGAAACTCCTTCGGAGCTTCTTCCTTAAAATACAAATTTTTTACTAAACAATCCAAAATCTTTCGCTTGTCTAAAAATATTTTCCTTGACATTGCCCTTAGGGCAACAATTATTTTGTAACAGCAAGGGCGTCGGTTCGTTTTTCATACTTCGCAAAAACAACCGAAACGGCATCGCATAAAAAACTTTTACGGAAAGGCGCGGGCTTTTTCATTTTCCCCTAACCGCGAGCGGTATTTTCATGGAAAGCCTAACCATCAACGGCGTCGTCAGGCAATTCGGCACTACATCTAAAACGCTGCGCTATTACGAACGCATCGGCCTGCTTTCCGCCGCCCGCTCGGAAAACAACTACAGGCGCTACACGCCCGCGGATGTCGAGCGCATCAAGCAAATTTTGGTGCTGCGCAAAATGCAGATACCCGTCAAAGACATCGTGCGCATTTTTAAGGACGCGGACATGGCCACGGTCGTCGAAGTTTTTGTAAGCCGCATTAACGCTATTGAAAACGAAATCGAAAGCTTATCCGAGTTGAAACAAATCACGAGCGATTTTTTGCAGGCGATGCTTAAAGGCGGCGTAAAAAAAATTTCCGCTCTGCCGATTTTATACGAGCAAATGGAAAAGCAATTTATCGGTTTAAAAAACAACGGAATAAATAATTTTGAAAATTTAGATTCGCTGGCTGAAAGGCTCGCAAAGCCGGTCGAGCCGTCGATACTTCCGCTGCCTACAATGCGGGTAATATCGTCAGTAAAAAAAGACGGAACAAGCGACCCGGACGGCTTTATAAATTGGACAAAGTTAAACGGCATGCCGCAGGGTGAGCCCGGTCTGCACGAGCGGTTCGAGTATCAGACGGACAACAAAAACGTTATTTTTTTAAAGGTTCCGGAAAATTTTGTTAATTGCGGCGAATTTACCGACTATATTTTCCCGGGCGGCCTGTTCGCGGCGGCAAGCGTATACATGGACGAAGACTTGAACGAACGCCTGCGGGCAGTGATTCATGCCTTCGACGGCAGCAAATTTTTCCAAATAGATTATGCGGCAGACGGCGGCCTTCGCCACGCGGCTATGCTCGAAAATTTAATTTCGCGGGACGGGAGGCGCGAGCTTGCCTCGCTTTTGGTTCCGGTAAAAAAACGGATGGCCGACGCTTCAATTTTTAGCAAGCCGATTGAAATATTCGAAACCGCGGACGAAATTGAATCTGCAAACCCAATTTTATGGCAAACAGACGTTCCGCTAAAATCCCTTACCCAAACCCTTCCCCGCTATTCGAATTTTATTATTAACGAAAAGGGCGAAGCGGAGTTTGTGGCTTGGGTATTGCGGGCGGTTTTGCTTACGCACATAAGCGTCAAACCCCCGTTCCGCGTAGACATGGAATTTAAACAGGAAGGCGGCAAAACGGGCGTATTTTTTTATTTCGGAGAAGACACGGGCTATTCGGGCAAGATTGGCAGCAGAGGTTTCGGCGTGAACATGGAAAATTCAAACGAGATGCAACTACAGGCCATCCGATTCCATCAGCCGATTTTTTGGGACGGATATTATTACCCGCATCGCGG
Source organism: Defluviitaleaceae bacterium (assembly GCA_009783525.1). Classification (GTDB taxonomy): domain Bacteria; phylum Bacillota; class Clostridia; order Lachnospirales; family WQUN01; genus WRDG01. The sequence goes on from WRDG01000122.1 coordinate 4,436, forward strand.
CGCAATAAAAAAGGACGCATATAACCGCGTCACATGGATAATAGGCGAAAGCCGCCTCGCGGTTATCATCAACGGCGAAGTACGCTACTGCGGCGCAAACTTCCCGTATATGTCGCAGGATTTGAGCCGGGAAGAAGCATGCCCCATCGTGGTGGGCGCAAGCGGCAGCGAAAAAATTATTTTCCGCTCAATAAAAATAAGCCAACTGGCGGAAACTCAAAAAAACAGAATAAAAAAAGGGGAGCTTACCATGACAGCAAAGCAAAGCAACAACATAATCCCGATCATCCACCGCCTTGTTACGGACGAGTACGGCGAAAACTATTGGTTCAACGGCTGCGTCAAATATGTGATGGAAAGTTTGGGCGAAAACGATTTCGACTATTGGTTTTTTGCGGGCGCAACGGGCGACCTGTTCACCCAGCACTATTCATTTAACGGCTACGCGGGCGACGCGGTTTCAAGCTACATGATGGAAGAAGACATGGGCGGCGACCCGCATAAATTTACCGAAGAAATTTTTTCCATTTGCGGTTACGCCGCCACTTACGTTTCAAACGAAGATATTTTAAAAAATACGGCAATGTATTTGGGCGCGCTGGTATCGTACATAGACAGGGGCATACCCGTTATTGCCTGGGGAACCCCGCTTGTTGGCGTGATTGTCGGCTACGAAGACTACGGCAAGACCCTGCAATACATCACGGGCAACAACAACATGCCGGAGCGCATCGAAGCCGAAAAAATTTTGACCGGCGAAAAAGAAAGGATGCCCGGCGTATTTGTAAAACAATTCGGCGGATGGATTTTTGTCGGCAATAAAAAAGAAAGCGTCGATTTGCCAAAAATTTACCGAAACGCAATTTTTAACATCCCGCGCCTTGCCCGCATAAAAACAAAAAGCCACTGCTTCGGTTCGGAAGCGTTTTACGCTTGGGCATCGGACATCGAAAACGGTAAGTTCGATCAAATGACCGCCGAAACCTTCGACACATGGACGCACTACACCAACTATATCTGTGTTCTTGCCACCAACGGCTCCTGCTGCCACGGCTTTTTAAAACGCGCCCGCGAGCTTAACCCCGACATGGTTTACATAGACGAAATAAGCAATCTGTTCGGCAAAATCAAAGAGGCGTGGAGCGAACTGGAAGGTTTGGGCGGCGGGTTTAACGTAACGCTTGAAACGCTGCACAACAAAGAAAAAAGCGGAAAAATAGCCGCGGTAATACGTAAATGCGGCGAATACGCGGCAACAATTGTACGGATTGTTGCTTCCGGCAAAGATTAAGTAAAGCAAAGCAAGAAGATAATCCGTACCGGAAATTTAATTTAAGATGATGCAATCAATTTTTAAACGAAACCGCTAAAAAAATTTACAAAATAAATTTATTTTTCTTTCCAATGTTTGCATACGATTTCTTTCCGCAAAGTAGCAAAAAACCGCGAAGCTTGAAGCTTCGCGGTTTTAACGTTGTTTGCCGTATACGCAAAATTTGTTTATGCCTATAGTTATGTTTAGCGTATACCGCGCCGCCTTGCACAAACGGTGCGGATAGACTTTTATTACCGCTTCAAGCAAAAACGGCAGGATTGTACTGCGGGCCTATATAATCCGTAATGTCTTCCTGCGTATAGTATGCACCCATCGCGGTACGGCCCATTTTAAAGCGTTGGATTATATAGAATTGAGGGTAGCACCGAATAGGTATAGTGCGAAGATGAATATGTTATCATAAAAACCCGAATGATTACGACTCTGTCGGGTATTTTTTTTGCGGGCTCAAAATAAACGTGATAAAAAATAAAATCAACAAAGTTGTAGACAAATTATTATTTACCGTGTTAAAATAGAACATGAATATGGAAGGAGGATTTTATCATGTTGACTGAGTTTGGGAAAACACTTCGCAAGATGCGTATTGATTGCGGAGAAATTATTAAAAACATGGCAAATAAATTGGGATGTACAGCTTCTTATTTATCGGCGGTGGAAACCGGCAAGCGTTCTATCCCGGATGGGTGGGTAGATAAAATTATTTCAATCTACAACTTAGATTGCGATACAGGCGATAAACTCAGAGCGTCGGCTATGGCCGAAGCTAAGACACTAAAAATTGACATCAACAACCTATTTGGAAGCAAAAGAGAAGCCGCTATTCTATTTGCTAGGGAATTTTCAGACGTTGACGATTCTATCGCTGAAAAAATTCGTGAGTTGTTGAGCAAAAGCAAGGGGGATTAGTATTGACATATATTGCTGAACCATTGAGCAGAAAGCAATTAAGGCAGTTAGCACTTCAACTTCGTCAGCTTATTGGTTTTGAAAACACACCACACTTCCCCGTTATTGTATTTTTAGAAAACATCATGCCATTGATTTTCCCGGGGTTTTATTATGAAATTGCCACAGAATCAGAATTAGGCGCAAATAGGCACGGTGATACCGATGTTGCAAACATGTGTATCAGAATTAGAGAAGATGTCTACATTGGCGCTTTGGAAGGTAGTGGTCGAGATAGGATGACTATTGCTCATGAAATCGCACATTACATCCTTCTTGTTGAATGCGGAATAAAGTTTGCAAGAACATTTGC
>WRDG01000123.1 GCA_009783525.1 Defluviitaleaceae bacterium
CTTTCGCAGCTGAGCAGGGTTTTGACGGTGGCGGTGCTCGGCATATGCGTGGTTATATTAGCCATTCGAATTTTAAGCGCCGAGTCGATAAACGAAGTGGTCGTGCTTGACAGTTTCATGCTCGCCGTTTCGCTCGCGGTGGCTGCCATACCCGAAGGGCTTGCGGCAGTAGTAACGATTGTTTTGTCTGTCGGGGTAACGAAGATGGCAAAGCGCAGCGCGATTATCAGGCGTTTGACGGCGGTCGAAACATTGGGATGCGCGCAGATAATCTGCTCCGATAAAACAGGAACCCTTACGCAAAATAAAATGACCGTAGTCGACAGCTTCGGCGACATAAAATTTTTGGCGCAAGCGATGGTGTTGTGCAGCGATTCCCACTTGTCACACAACGGCGATATTACCGGCGACCCAACCGAAAATGCGCTTGTGGCGTTTGCTCTTAACGAAGGAATAAATAAAAATGAAGCGGAAGCAAAATTTGCCCGCGTCGCGGAAGCGCCGTTTGACAGTGTACGGAAGCTGATGAGCACCGTGCATAAAAACGGCGCTAAATATATTCAATACACAAAAGGCGCTCCGGACGAAGTAATTAATATTTGCACAAAAGCGCTTGTCGACGGAAAAATAATAGAAATGGCAAAACAAACTGTCGACGAAATTATAAAAAAGAACAATGATTTTGCTGATAAAGCATTGCGGGTGATCGCATGTGCTTATAAGGATTTAGATTCGCAGCCCGAAGACTGTTCGCCTGCAAATATAGAAAATGATTTAACCTTTATCGGACTTGAAGCAATGATTGATCCCGTCCGGCCTGAAGTAAAAGCCGCGGTCGACGCTTGTAAGAGCTCGGGCATCCGAGTCGTTATGATAACGGGTGATCATAAGGATACCGCAGCCGCAATCGCAAAAGAAATCGGAATTATTTCGGACGCGAGCCAAGCGGTATCGGGCCGCGAGCTCGATTTACTTTCGGATGAGGTTTTTAACAGCGGCATAGAAAATATTTTTGTTTACGCGCGGGTCCAGCCCGAACATAAAGTACGCATCGTTAATATGTGGAAGCAAAAAGGTTACGTGACCGCAATGACGGGCGACGGCGTAAATGACGCGCCCGCTTTAAAGTCCGCCGACATAGGCGTCGGCATGGGAATAGCCGGGACCGACGTGACAAAAAATGTGGCGGACATGGTGCTTGCTGACGATAATTTCGCAACGATTGTTTCTGCCGTTGAAGAAGGACGCAGGATATATGACAACATAAAAAAAACCATTCAATTTTTACTCGGTTCAAACTTCAGTGAAGTTATTTCAATTTTTGCTGCGACGGTTATGGGTTTTGTATTATTCAGGCCGATTCACTTATTGTTTATTAACCTGATAACCGACAGCGTCCCCGCAATTGCGTTGGGTATGGAGCCGGCTCAAAAAGGAATTATGGAGCGCCCGCCCCGCGGTAAAAACGAAGGCGTTTTTTCAAACGGATTGGGTTTTGATGTAATATACCAAGGCGTATTGGTTGCGTTGCTGACTCTCGCCGCATATTTTACGGTTTACTACATGCATAAAAACGTGTTGATCGATTCCGGCACTCTCACAGACGATTCATACGCAATTGTAAAAGAATTCGCAACAACGTCGGCGTTTTTGACGATGGCTATGTGCGAAATATTTCATTCGTGGAACATGCGGTCGTTCCGTCAAAGCATATTTACTTTAAAAAACCATAATTTTTTGCTTTGGGGCGCTATGATACTTTCATTGGCGCTTACACTGTCTGTTATATATATTCCGTTTCTTTCGGATCTGTTTTTTTTCGAGCCGCTCACTATTCCGGAACTAACTGTTTCGCTCGGGCTTTCGGTTATGATCATTCCGCTTGTCGAAGCGGTAAAATTTGTTCAGCGAAAAATCGGAAAGTAAAGTATTCGATGATTAGCTCGATTTTGCGCGAAGAAAATCCCGGCATTAAGGGATTTTTTAATATTGTAAAATTTATGATGTAGAGAATCATCGAATACTAAATTTTTTTATATTGACTGCGCGGTGATGTTGCCAAGATTTGTACAAATGATATAATGACCGAATATATATGGGACATCTATAAACCCGGCTGAGAAGATTTTAAATCTTTCGAACGAACCAACGAAGGCGTTTCCATGCACGGAGTTTAATATTCGATGATTAACTGCAAACCACCGATTTTGCACTTCGAAAAATTCTTTAATGCCGGAATTTTCTTCGCGCAAAATCGAGTAAATCATCGAATACTTTATAAAAGTTCCTGTAATAAAAATAAACGAACGGAGGCGGGCCTGTGGACTGTTACAATGTATATGAAGAATTAATACAGCGGATCAGACAGTATCACCCTGCCGAAAGTTTGCAATTAATTGAAGATGCATATAAATTCGCAGTAAAAGCGCACGAAGGAAAGTATAGAAACTCCGGCGAGCCGTATATTATCCATCCGCTGTCGGTCGCTTATATTTTGGCTGAATTGGAACTTGATCTCGAATCGATGGCGGCCGGGATTTTACACGATGTTGTTGAAGATACCAATTACACTAACGAAGACATATTAAACAATTTCAACGCCGAAATTGCGTTATTGGTAGAAGGCTTAACGAAGCTGAGCAAATTCCAATACACTTCAAAGGTCGAGGAGCAGGCGGAGAACTACAGGAAAATGTTTTTGGCGATTTCAAGGGACATACGCGTAATATTTATTAAAATTGCCGACAGATTGCATAATATGAGGACGCTTAAATTCCATTCGCCAGAAAAACAATTTGAAATTGCCCAAGAAACATTGGATATTTACGCGCCGCTTGCGCACAGGCTCGGAGTGTCACGTTTAAAGCAAGAATTGGAAGATCTTTGCTTCAAACATCTGCAGCCGGATGCATATAAAAAATTAGCGGAACAAATTAATATGAAACGTTCTGAAAGACAATCTTTTGTTGACAAAACAGTCAGCGAGCTTGCCGTTTTATTAAACGCGAACAATGTTAAAGCTTCGGTCGAAGGCAGACCGAAGCATTTTTTTTCTATATATAAAAAAATGATAGCGAATGACAAAACATTGGATGAAATTTTTGATTTGTTTGCGGTCAGAATTTTGGTTGACGACGAAAATACATGTTACGCCGTGCTTGGGTTTTTGCACATGAACTATAACTACATGGCCGGAAGGTCAAAAGATTACATAAGGGTACCGAAAACAAACCATTACAGGTCGCTGCACACTACGCTGCTTTCGGAAACAGGAGAACCTTTCGAAGTGCAGATCAGATCGTGGGAAATGCATAAGGTAGCCGAATTTGGCATAGCCGCGCATTGGAAGTATAAAAACAGCGGAAAAGGAGTGGTGGATAAGGTTAAGGAAGACGAAAAAATGTCGTGGCTTAACCAAATTTTAGAATGGCAAATGGATTTGCCGGACGATAAAGAGTACATTGAAGCCATAAAAAAAGACCTCAGCATTTATACGACCCATGTATATTGTTTCACGCCCAAGGGTGAAGTCATAAGTTTGATAAAAGGCTCTACGCCGATAGATTATGCGTATTCGATACACAGCGCCGTCGGCAACAAAATGGTGGGAGCGAGAGTAAACGGAAGAATCGTCACGTTCGATTATGTATTGGAAACCGGCGACAGAGTAGAAATAATAACCAATAACCAAAGCAAAGGGCCGAGCCGAGATTGGCTTAAACTGATCAAAACGACTCACGCAAAAAACAAAATAAATCAATTTTTCAAAAGCGAGTACCGTTCGGAAAACATAAAAAAGGGCAAATCCTTGCTCGAACGGGAAGCGAAAAAGAAAAATACGGATCTTTCGTTATTATTGGCCGGCGGACGTGAAGCCGCGGCACTTGAAAAATTTCATTTTCAAGATTTTGATTCGTTATGTGCGGTTGTCGGATACGGAGGTTTAAAAGAAGCCCAGGTCGTAAATAAACTGTTCGAAGATTATCAGCAGGCGCAGCCCGTTCCTCATTTGAGCGAACAGGAAATAATTAACGATACGGTCGACGAAGAAACGGACGCCGCGGAGCGCGAAAGAAAAAAACGAAGCGGCATTATTGTAATGGGCATAGGCGATACGAACGTGCGTTTTCCGAAATGCTGCAGCCCGCTGCCCGGCGATGTAATTGTCGGCTATATAACACGTGGACGCGGCGTGTCGATCCATAGGGACAGCTGCGCAAACATAACCAATTTGTCGGATTTGGACCGCGAGCGGATTATCGCGGCCATTTGGTTGGATGAGCACAGCAAAAATGCGGCGGCTTATTATACAGAGCTGCGCATTACGGGCACGGACAGGTTGAGCTTGCTTTCTGATATATCGAGGACGTTAAAGGACGAACGGGTTAGGGTGACGTACATGAATGCGCGTACCGACAACAACGGAACGGTTGTAACGGTAAGCATAGAAATAAGCAGCCGCGAAAGGCTCGGAGCGGTTTGCGCAAAGTTGCAGCGTTTAAAAGGTATAATCGGTATAGAACGTGTGACGGCGTGATCACATGCGTGTTAAACGGACATTCAAACATAAACGAAGTTCAAACGGCCGCGCAAATTTTTTTTCCCAACGAACGGTTTAGTTTTATTGGCAGTGTTCCGGATTTTGGCTGGACCGTCGTAAGCGAAAAAAAGATTGACGGGTACCGCAGCGAAATTTTTTATGACGGCGTCAGCAAATCTGTTTTTTTTTATGCTCCCGACCATTCTGAAATTACGGAAAAGCGGGTTGTTATACTCGCCGTTTTTTATGCGCTTAAAAAAATATTTAACGCTGATACTCCCTGGGGCGCGTTGACGGGAATACGCCCGACTAAGCTTATTAGGCAATGGCTGGCAAAAAATGAAGCCGATGAAGACATTATAAGTAAGCTTGTTAATGTATACCGATGCCGGTTTGACAAAGCGGATGCGGCTTTGCAGACAGCCCGGAAAGAAAATGAAATCTCTGTAAAAAACGGTTTGATTGGCAAATCATCGGCGGCGGTTTACATCGGTGTCCCGTATTGTCCGTCACGTTGCGAATATTGTTCGTTTACAGTTAGAGGAACCGTTTATTCCGATAAAAAAATAATCAGCTATATTGATGCATTGCAAATTGAAATAAATAAAATGTCAAAGCAATTGTCCGGAATAAATATTTCGTCCGTTTATATTGGCGGCGGCACTCCAACCGTGCCATCCGACGATGAATTTGAAAGACTGCTTTCGCTTGCGCAAAAAAATTTTTGCGCGAGTAAAACAGAATTTACGGTCGAAGCCGGCAGACCGGACAGTATTAGCGAAAATAAATTAATGATTATGAAAAAGTACGGTGTTAACCGCATATCGGTAAATCCGCAGACATTAAACGACCGTACGCTTGAACGGATAGGGCGCGCGCATTCGGCGAATGATTTTTATCGGGCGTTCGAATCGGCAAGAAATTGCGGGTTCGACAATATTAACTCAGACGTGATCGCGGGTCTTCCGGGCGAAACGGATGAAGACATTGTAAAAACAATGGACGGATTGATTAAAATGCAGCCCGACAGCATCACCGTGCATACGTTGGCGATAAAACGCGCGTCGCGCTTTAACGAAAGCTGCGTTTACAACGACAACGCCGGAATCGGATCAATGCTGCAATCGGCTCACGCGGCTTGCAGACAGGCCGGCATGGTTCCGTATTATTTGTACAGGCAAAAAAATTGCGCCGGAAATTTAGAAAACATAGGTTTTGCAAAACCCGGTTTCGAATGCCTGTACAATGTCGGCATGATGTCGGACATACAAACCGTGTACGGTTTCGGAGCGGGCGCGGTAACAAAACTTGTCGACGGCGATTTTATCGAGCGAAAGTATAACGTAAAAAATCCGGATATATACATAAAAAAAATGATCGGAGAAGATGATTGATGCTTACACAGGCGCCGAGGGGAACGAAGGATTTGTTCGGCGAAGACATGGTTTATTGGCGGCGGATCGAAAATATTTTGCGCGAGATTTGCGGCAGCTTCGGTTTTACCGAAATAAGCACGCCGATTTTCGAGCATACCGAGCTGTTTAACCGCAGCGTCGGCGAAACGTCGGACGTGGCGCAAAAGGAAATGTACACTTTTAACGACAAGGGCGGGCGGAGCATTTCATTGAGGCCTGAAATGACGGCCGGAGCGGCGCGCATGTACGTTGAACACGGCATGCACAATGTGCCGCAGCCTGTAAAAATATTTTACATCGGACCAAATTTTAGGTACGAAACTCCGCAGTCGGGACGGCTGCGGCAGCACCATCAATTCGGCATCGAAATTTTCGGCGCAGAAAATCCGGCAGCCGAAGCGGAAATAATTTCGCTGGGCCACAATATTTTGACAAGGCTCGGCATTTCAAACGAAGTGAGGCTTCATATCAACAGCATAGGCTGCCCCGTGTGCCGCGCGGATTATTTGGTTTTGTTAAAAAAATATCTGAGCGGGGTTTTTGACAGTCTTTGCGAAAATTGCCGCCAAAGGTTTGAAAAAAACCCGCTGCGCTCGCTCGATTGCAAAGAAAGCAGTTGCGAAAAAATCATGCGGGGAGCGCCGTCGGTTTTGGATTCGCTCGACGAAAATTGTAAAAATCATTTCGAAACGTTGAAGGGATTATTATCGTCAATGGGTATCGTTTTTTACGTCGACGAAAAAATTGTGCGTGGTTTAGACTACTACACGCGCACGGTTTTTGAATTTATACCCGCGAAACCGAGCGAAAAACTTCCCGCGTTTACCGTAATAGGCGGCGGGCGCTACGACAATTTGATAGAAGAATGCGGCGGCGCACGAACGCCCGGAGCCGGTTTCGGCATGGGCATCGAGCGCCTTTTGCTTTGGATAAAAGAACTCGGCAAGA
>WRDG01000124.1 GCA_009783525.1 Defluviitaleaceae bacterium
AAAAATTCATCAAAAAAGCCGGTCGAACCAAAAATGGTTTGACCGGCTTTTTTTTCTTGCAATTATGTGTCACGGGCGGTATTTATAAAATCAACGTTGTTTTAAACCGGAAAAAATTTTTATCATGTCAATTTAAATCATACCTGTTCGTCTCCGTGAATCTTTATCCATTGCTTTACACAGGCGACCGTTTCCAAACCCACCATGCCGGCGGCGAGGTTCGAGCAAAACAGAATGCCGTCCGTGACGCCTTCGCGCAGCAGCCTTGCGTATAAATCGAGCTGGTTTTTTATGTCGCTTGCGGTAACGGGTGTTCCTTGCCAATTGTTGCCGAGATATATGCACGGGACAAGAGGCTTTCCTGCTGTTATTTTGCGTATCCTTTTGATTGTTTCTTCTTGCTTGGCTCTAAACTCGTGCCGCCATATGCCCAGGATGAAGTTGTCAAACTCATTGAGGTAATCCATGCGCGGGTTGTCGAAGTCACGGTCGTATGCGGCGAGCCACATCGAAAGGTTTTTGCCTGCAAGTTTTTTGCGCACTCCCCGAAGCACATCAGGCGTAAAAATACGTTCGCGCTCACCGTTTCTGAAATCAAAAAAATCGTCGAAGATCGCGCCCGTTATATTGGGGTAAATATCCGCGATGCGTAATATTTCTTCGAGATGGCCCAATGTCCCCTCTTCAATGTCACATCCTGCGTCGCCAGTTATCGACCAAACGACTTCGTCCATCGAATCCATCGCCATCGAATCTTCGTCGAACGGAGGTATGGGATGGTTGTGAAAACAAACCATGAAAATTTTTTTAACGCCTAAATAATAAGCGCCTTCCGCGGGCGTCATCCTTGACAGATTTGCGCCCTTCCACAGCACTTTGTGCGATTCCGGCGAATGGCCCCAAAGCCAAAATTTATCACGCAAGGTTTCCATAAAAACACTCCCGATTCTTTTTTTTTGATAAGATGCATCCTACAGACGAAACTCCTGTAAATGCGGCTATACAGCCAAGATTACGCTTTTTTCAATAATGACAACTAAATCAAAATAAATAATTTTTGCCGATCATCCCGTTGAATGATTTTTCCATCATTGCCGCCGCTTCGTCGACCGTCATGTTTTCTGAAAAAAACTGCTGCATTAAAAAAATAACTTCAAAATCGGATTCGATCAACTCATAATTATTATCATTATAATTAAAACAGTGGTAGCTCATCGGCATTTCCGCAAACGAAACGAATGTTTCCCATACGGCGTCGAAAATAATTTCCGTTTCGGGCAAAGGATTGGCGCGGTTAAAATTCACGTTGTTATTAGAAACGACATAATTTAACAAATCAAAAACATACCGTTTAGCGTCGTTTCTGTTTACGGAAAATTTGTCCGTAGCCGAAGCGCTTGAAAAATCTACGATTGGTTTCGCCATATATTTTAAAAATTCCCATGCTGCGTCCTTGTTATCGCTTTTTTCGGATATACACCAAAAATTGGACAAATTTACAATTAACTGGCGTTTGCCGTTTACAAGCGGCAAAGGCCTGTAGAATAAAAACCCGGTATTGACATTCGGCGAAATCAAGTATTGAAAAAAATCCGCGCTTTTCATGTTAAAAAGAAAGTATTCGCTCAGCTTTTTTTCGTCGGCGGGCATAATGTATTTTCGAGTATAGCTCATTAAATTAAAATTAAAGCTTGTTGGGTATGCAACTGATTTTATTTCACGTAAAAAGTTTTTGAACCTGTCGTTATCAAGACTAAAAGAACCGTCGGCGTTTATGTAGTCGTGCAGTGCCGCAAACAATGCGGTGTCCATATACATATCGTGCATAAAATACAACTCGTGCCGAAAGGAATTATAAATGGAAATTAGCTCTGCTGCGGTTGCCGAATTCATTTCGTTGTAATTTTTCATAAGCTCGTTAACAAAAAGCGAATTGGCGGTAATCACATTAAAATCGAAACACAGCGGGAACGTAAGCAGCTCCCCGTTAAATTTCGCGGCTTCAAGCACATTTAAAAAATAATCTTCCGAATCGTATCCCGGGTCGTCCCACATGATATGCTCGATGTTTGCCAAACAGTTTGCAAATTTCGGTTCGTAAACGGCAAATCTGTCATGCAGCACAAAAAGGTCGGGAAGCGTCCCGTTTAACATGGCTTCTTCTATAAACTCCAAATAGGAATCGCGTTTGTTGAAATATATTAAGTTAACCGTCACGTTTTCATAGTCTTTAGTAAAACGATCCGCATAAATATCAATAGTCCGTTTGTCAAACTCGCTCCTTCGCTCGAAGGCCGCGACAGTCAACGTGACCGGATTTTGAAAAAACGGAATCGCCGGGGCAATTTGATCTTGTTTTTCGTCACTTTCGTGAGCATCCTGCGGCGAAACGACAGTTTGCCCGCCGTTATCATTAGGATTATACGGCGGCGCGTCGTTTTTTACGTCCGCTGTTTTTTTACAAGAAAATAAAAATAAGAACGCAAGCATCAGCAATAATAATTTACGATCCATATTAATTTACACTCCACTTTGCTTCGCACTATATTTTTCTTTCAATAAACCTGCAAACGAAACGCCCGCAAATGCGATCATACAGCCAAGATAACGCTTTTTTCAATAATGACAACTAAATCTTAAATTCGTTTTATTTACCGATCATCCCGTTGAATATCCCCTCCAGCATAACCGCCGCTTCGTCGTCGGTTATTTCGCTGTTAAAATGCCTGTTAATTACCGTAATCATTTCGTAGTCGGCTTCGTTAATTTCATGCCTGTTCTTAAAACTAAAATTGTGGCAGCTCATCGGCATATTTGCAAACGAAACGAAGGTGTCCCATACACTATCGAAAATAATGTCCGTTTCGGGCAACGGGCTGCTGCGGTTAAACATTTTATTAATTGTTGCGGCGTATCTTCGTCCCCATTCTGACCGACGTCGGTTCCGCTGCAGGCAAATAAAAACATGAACGCGATCAGCAGTAAAAAATAATTTTTACATAATTTATGGTTAAACCCCAAATTTGTTCCTGCGAAGCGTTTCAATTTCCGTAAAATTGTTTTCGCAGACATGGCCCTGCAACGGCAGTATGCGCTCGTGTACAGCGTCGATTATCCAAGACGGCTGCGGGAAAAAGTTTTTTTCAAGCTCGTGCGCGGGCGTGATCCAATTGCGCGAGCCGATTACTACCGGAGGCGCATCAAGCCAATCGAAGGCCAGTTCACTTACGGTTTGGGCTATATCCTTTAAATGCGAGCCGCGTTCGCAGGCGTCGCTTGCAAGCAGGAGACGGCCCGTTTTTTTAACAGATTCAAGCAATAATTGATAATCGAACGGGACGATGCTTCTCGCGTCTATTATTTCCGCCGAAACGTTAAATTTTTCCTGCAGTATGTCGGCCGCCTCAACTGCGCGGTAGAGCGTCGCGCCAACGGTTAATATGGTAATATCTTTGCCTTTGCGCTTGATATCCGGCTGGCCGATTGGTATTTCGTAATATCCCTCCGGCACGCCGTCGGTATTATACATCTCGCCGATATCGTAAATACGCTGGCTTTCAAAAAACACGACGGGATCCGTTCCCGCGAGAGCGCTGTTCATCAAGCCCTTCGCGTCATACGGTGTAGCCGGAAAAACAACCTTGAGGCCGGGTATGTGCGCGCAGATGCTTGTCCAATCCTGGCTGTGCTGCGCGCCGTACTTGCTGCCCACGGACACGCGGAGCACCACGGGCATTTTTATCACGCCCGCGCTCATCGCCTGCCATTTTGACAGTTGGTTGAAAACCTCGTCGCCCGCCCTGCCCAAAAAGTCGCAGTACATAAGCTCCGCAATCACCCTGCCGCCGCACATCGCGTAGCCGACCGCGCTTCCCACGATGGCCGCTTCGGATATGGGCGAATTAAAAAACCTGTGGTACGGCAGCGATTCCGTCAAGCCTCTGTAAACCGCGAACGCGCCGCCCCAGTCGCGGTTGTCTTCGCCGTAGGCAATCAAGGTTGGGTCTTCGTAAAATTTGTCCAATACTGCTTCGAATATTCCGTCGCGCAGCTGATAAACTTTATTTTTAGAAATGGGCTTGCCGTCCGCGTCGAATGCGTAGCGCGAACGTCCGGCTATTTGCTTAAGCCTCGGATTTTCTTCTTTTGGAATAAGCACATCCGGCACGCCGTCTCCCATTTTTTCTATCTTAAGATTTGAAAACATCAAGCCGCCGATTGCGTCGGGATTTTTAAGCAAATCCATGTAAGGCGATATTTTTTTGTCGGTCGCAAGCTTAAAGGCAGTTTCAATCCGCACGCCGACATCCGCATCAATCACATCGAAATCAGTTTTTTCTAATATTCCGGCAGCAATAACATTACCTCTGTAGGCTTCAAGAACATCTTCCGCCCGCCACGCGTCGATTTCTTCCTTAGTGCGGTATGACGACGAATCAGACGGCGAATGGCCTGTCGTGCGGTATGTCAATGTGTCGAGCAAAACGGGGCCGCGGCCTTCTTTAATTATTTGCATCTTGCGGCGCATGGCGTCGATAACCGCCAGCGGGTTGTAGCCGTCGATCCGCTCGGCGTGCATTTGCTCCGGGTTAACGCCCGCGCCAACGCGAGCCAGTATGTTGTAAGCCATCGTCTCCCCAACCGTTTGGCCGCCCATACCGTACAAGTTGTTGAAAAAATTAAATATTATCGGCAGGCCGTGATTGTGCGCTTCGTCCCACAACTGTTTGATCTGGTCCATCGCGCCCATGTTGAGGGCTTCCCAAACGGGTCCGCAGCCGAGCGAAGCGTCGCCCACGTTTGACACGACGATGCCGGGCTTTTTATTCACGCGCTTGTATAACGCGCCGCCCATGGCAATGGTTGCAGAACCGCCGACTATCGCGTTGTTGGGATAAATTCCGAACGGCATGAAAAATGCGTGCATAGAACCGCCGAGCCCTTTGTTAAATCCGGTTTCTCTCGCGAATATTTCTGCGAGCGCACCGTAAAGCAAAAAATCGAGCGCAAGGTCCTTTATGTTTTTTTGCTCTTTTTCAACGGCTTTTAGTATCGAGCCGCCGAAAAAATTTTTCATTATGTTTTTCAATTCGTCGCCTGTCATTTTTTCGATTGCGGAGAGCCCCTTAGCCAATATTTCGCCGTGGCTGCGGTGACTTCCGAAAATCAAATCGTTTGCGCATAGCAAATATGCCTGACCGACTGCGGACGCTTCCTGCCCTAACGACAGATGCGCGGGTCCCGGATGGTCGTACACCGCTCCGTGATAGGCGCCGGTCGTTTTAACCTCGTTAAGCATCGTTTCAAACTCTCGGATGATCCTCATATCACGGTATATGCGTAAAAAATCTTCCTTAGAAAAATTTTCTTTTTCATCCGCAGCCGTTTTGCAATAACGGTTTACGGGTATGTCCTGAAATTTTACGAATCCCGGCGCTCTGAGCGCTGCGGGTTCCATCGGCTGAGATTTCGGCATAAATACATTCTCCTTAATTGAATTCCGCGCCAAACACAGCGGCGCAGAAAATATTTTTTACGAGTTAAACTTAAAAATTGCTTCTTTTATTATTTCGCCCACGGTCGGATGCGGAAAAATTATTTCTTTTGCCCGTCCGACTGTTTGGCACATGTCTATTAATATTGCGGCGGATAAAATTATTTCAGACGCATACGATCCTATTACATGGCAGCCGATTATCCTGCGCGTGCTTTTTTCGACGATCAACTTGCATATGCCGTCGCCCTGTTCATTTTCCGCGACATAACGCCCGCTGTACTGCATAGGAAGCTTGACAGTTTCCGCCTCCATGCCTTTTTCAAGCGCGGTCCGCTCCGTTTCGCCTACCGAGCCGACCTCCGGCAATGTATATATTACCGACGGCACTGCGTCGTACCTTATGGGGCTCCTGCATCCGCACATATGCGCGACGGCGGTTTCCGCCTGCCTGTAAGCCACATGCGCAAGCATAATTTTCCCCGTGACGTCGCCCGCCGCGTATACCCCGGGCACACCGGTTTGCATGAAACGGTCTGTTTCGATACGCGCTGCACATTCGAGTCCGATGTTTTCAAGCCCAACTCCTTGTACGACCGGACGCCTGCCTATCGAAACAAGCACCTTGTCCGCTTCGACGGTTTTTTGTTCGCCGCCGCGTTCGTAACGGACAGTATTCCCAATCGAAACAACTTTAGAATCCAGGCAAAAAACAATGCCTTTTGCTTCAAGATTTTTTTGCAATACCGCGGCTATTTCCGAATCGATGCTTCCGCCTATGCCGCCGAGCATTTCGATCACAGTAACGCTCGACCCCGCCGTTGCGTAATATCCCGCCATTTCGAGCCCGATCACTCCGCCGCCGACCACCACCAGTTTTTTTGGGACCGTTTCGAGCGATAAAATTTCTCTGTTCGTAATTGCGACGCCCGACGCAAGGCTCTCGCGCAAACCGTCGATGGGCGGCAGGATCGGCTCGGAACCCGCGGCGATAAGCAATCTTTTTGCTGTGTGCGTTTTTTTTCCGCAAATAACGTCGAAACCGCCGTTTTCGTTTTTGCCTTCGATTTTCGCTTCGCCGTTGACTACAGTCACCTTTCGTGACTCAAGCGAAGCCGCAATACCGCCCGTAAGTTTTTTTACGACCCTGTTTTTGCGGGCGACGACTTCGCTGTGGTTTAAAAAGATTTCTCTTGCATGCACGCCGTATTTCGAACCGTTTTTTGCATTTTCATATATTTTTGCAGAATACAGCAATGATTTGGAAGGTATGCAGCCTTCGTTTAAGCATACGCCTCCCAAATTCTTTTTTTCAAACAATATCGTTTCCATGCCCGCGAACGCGGCCCGTTCGGCGGCCGAATATCCTGCCGGCCCGCCG
>WRDG01000125.1 GCA_009783525.1 Defluviitaleaceae bacterium
AAAACAATAAATGGATAGATAAAAATTCCTTTGACGTGACCGTGGCTGCGGCGAGTATCTCGCCGGCTTCACTTCCGGTTTCAATTTGTGCGGTTTGGAATCTCAAGTATTCGTTATTGTCCGCATACGCCTATGCGCTGCCCGGCCCGTTGATTTTTTTGGCTTTGCTGACCGGTTTCGGATTGATAGGCGAAGCGGGGGTCAAGCTAATCGAGTACGCGTCGGCGGGAATTTTAGTTTTTGTTTTACTGCTTATTTTCAAGTTCGTCGGCAAAAATTTTACGCGCAGCAAAAAAACGGGGGGTGGGACGCGGTTCATTTGCGTTTTGCTTGCCTCGTTTTTTTTATATTCGGGAAATTCTCTTAAGAATTTTTTTTCATTATTATTCGGCGTCGAAAAAGAAAAAATATTTCCTAATTTTTTTTCGCTTTCGATGCTCAATTTGATATTCATGCTTTTTTTTATTGTTTGTTTTATCGGTGCGTCTAAGTCGAAATTTAAAAAAGCCGCGGCATTTTTGCTTTCGGCGGCGTTCGCAATTTCATGCTGCACGGCTAAACTGCCTGAAGGGCTTTCGATATGGCTTTTATGCGCGATGGCAATATCGGCGGCAGTTTCGGTTTTGGTTGACGCATATAAAAACAAATTTAATGCAAAAAAATTAAGCATTAATTTTAAGCCTTTAATAAACATCGCAATTTTTTTTCTTGTGGCAATCGGATTAACGGCCGTCGTTTTTATTGTGACAAAAAATACCGGAGCGTTGGAATTTGTTTTTAAAGGCGTCGCGTCGTCGCTTACTTCATTCGGCGGGGGCGAAGTCTATTACGCAATTGCGGACGAGGTATTCGTGCAAACAGGTTTAATCGCCGAAGAATTTTATTTCAGCCGCATACTCGGCATAGCCGGCGCGATGCCCGGCCCGGTAATCGTTTCGATTTTGGCGGGCGTGGGTTTCGCTTACGGCAGCGCGGACGGCGGCGCGGCGCACGGTTGGCTGTACGGCATGCTCGGCATTTCGGCGGCGGTTACTGCTACGGCTTTAGGTGCGTCGCTTCTGTTCACCGTTTTCGACATATTAAAAGAAAGCAAGCGGCTGAAGATCATCGTCGAATTGATTGTGCCGCTTGTTTGCGGTGTTCTTATTTCCGTCGCGCTTACCTTGTTTGCGAGAGCTGCCGATGTTGTTTCAAGCGTCGGCTTGCATCAGTACGCGGGTTTTGTAATCACCGCAGTTTTGTTCGCGGCTATGTATTTGCTGCATAAAAAAACCCGCGCAAACGACATGGTGCTGTTTGCGGCGGGCGGAACGTTTACCCTTGCTGCGCTTTTTTTTGCCGGACGTTTTATCTGACCGCGAAAAGCCAGATCAATCCGTAAATAAACGCCATCGAAATAATTACGATCGGCATGAAGGTTATTATTGCGGCGATAACCATCGCAAAAAAATCGCCTTTTTCTAATTCCACGTTTTTATAGTATTCGTCGAGTTCTTCCTGAGTTTTTTTGCGCGTAAACAATTTTGTCAGGCGGCTCGGGAAAATCATGAGTGATCCTCTTTTGGAAAGTGGCAGGCTACCCAATGTTTTACGCGCAGTTCGCGCCATTCGGGAACGTCGGTTTTGCAAACATCTTTAGCGAAGCTGCAGCGTGTATGGAACTTGCATCCCGGCGGCGGGTTGATCGGGCTCGGTATGTCGCCTTCGATCACCTGCAGTTTTTTCTTTGATGCTTCGTCGGTCGTCGGGATAGCCTCAAGCAAAACGTTCGTGTACGGATGAAGAGGCTCCGCGAAAATATTTTCGGAATCGCCAAGCTCGATTATGTTGCCGAGGTACATTACCGCCACGCGGTCGCTTATAAACTTTACCGTGCTTAAATCGTGTGAAATAAATAAATACGTAAGGTTGGTGCTTTCTTTCAAATCCATAAGCAGGTTGATGATTTGCGATTGGATCGAAACGTCGAGCGCGCTTACGGCTTCGTCGCAAACCATAAATTTCGGCTGAAGGGCGAGCGCGCGAGCAATGCCGACCCGCTGGCGCTGTCCGCCGGAAAATTGGTGAGGGTAGCGGTGTAAAAAATAATTCGGCAAACCGCATTTGTCCATTACGCCGAGCGTGTATTCTTCGAGCTGGTTGGTGTTGCGTCCGTACATTTTATGCGCGACAAGAGCCTCGCTTATTAATTGTCCTACAGAAAAACGCTGGTTCAACGAACTGTACGGGTCTTGAAAAATTATTTGCAAATCTCGCCGCAAACGGCGCATCTCTTCTTTTTTAAGCCTGCTTAAATCTATGCTGATGTCGCGCATTTGTTCCAACATTTCGTAACCCGGCAAATGCGAACAGGCTTTTCTCATTTCGTCCAAAACTTTATCGCAGTGGTCGCGTTCGTTTTTTGCGTTGTCCAGCTCAAGCGAAACCTTTTTTATGTTAGAAAGAATTTTTGCGAAACGCTTTTTTTCCAACCCCGATAAATTTTTACTCTCTGAATAGGCGATGCGTTTAAGCTCGAGCAATTGAAAAGCAGTTTGCAATTTGCCTACTTTTTTTACCGCAAGCAAATTTTCGCGTATTGCCTTTGCCACTTCGGACAATGAAGCGTGCAAAGCCAAGCCGCCGGCGATGTTTACCAGTTTGGGGCTGCTAACCGAAATTTGCTCTGCGGTACCTTTGATAGAGGGAATTTTTTCGGTGTCTTTAAATGAATACGAAGGCGCGTAATCATTAAGCGATACGCCGGTGTACCGTATCGAGCCTGCCGTTTGATTGTTGAGTTGCAAAATAACCCGGCCGAGCGTCGACTTGCCGCAGCCGCTTTCGCCTACGAGTCCGAATGTTTCTCCTTCGTAAATATTAATTGAAACACCGTCGACTGCTTTTATATACGGACGTTCTTTTTGAAAAATGTTTAGCTTTTTTAAAGGGAAATGCATTTTTACGTTTTCGAGGCGAAGCATTATTTTTTTTGCCTCGTTTTTATTTTCAATCAACGCTCCGCACCCCTTTCTTCGGATAAAAGCAGCGCACGCTTTGTTTGTCGTTTACTTGAACGAGATCCGGCATTTGCGTGCTGCAGCGCTCGGTGCAATACTTGCATCTCGGAGCAAAACGGCAGCCTTTTGGTAAATCGAGCGGATGCGGCACGGTTCCGGGAATGACGTCCAATCGGTTTGCTTTGTTTCCCGTGAGTAACGGAATTGACAAAAGAAGCGCTTCCGTGTACGGATGCGACCAATCGGTAACCGGCTTAAAAATATAATCGACCGGCGCGACTTCAACGACTTGTCCGCAGTACATAACCGCGACATGGTCAGCCATTTGGTTGATAACGCCGAGATCGTGCGTGATAAACAATATTGCCGTTTTAAAATCATCTTTAAGGTCATTCATTAACCGCAAAATTTGCGCTTGGATGGTAACGTCAAGGGCGGTGGTCGGTTCGTCCGCGATCAAAAGTTTGGGATTACATGCGAGCGCCATGGCGATCATTACCCGTTGACGCATTCCGCCTGATAATTGGTGCGGATATTGAACGATCATTTGCGATGCGTTAGGTATTTTTACCGCTTCGAGCATTTCAACGGCTCGAGTGTGCGCTTCGCTTTTAGTCATGTCCTGATGCAGCATGAGTACTTCGCCAATTTGCCTCCCGATGGTAAAAACAGGATTTAACGAAGTCATCGGCTCTTGAAAAATTATTGATATTTTATTGCCGCGGATTTTATGCATCGCTTCGTCGTCGAATTCGCTAATTTTTTCGCCTTCGAAATAAATTGCGCCGTCGTAAATTTTTTGGTTGTTTTCAAATAATTTTAAAATTGCCATCGCGGTTTGGCTTTTGCCGCTGCCGGATTCGCCGACAATGCCGAGCGTTTCGCCGTGGTTCACGCCCAAGCTCACGCCGTCCACCGCTTTTATCAAGCCGCGCTTGGTATCGAAATAACTGTGTAGGTTTACGATTTCCAACATTTTCATATGTAAAGCGCCTCTACCTTTCGTTCGACCTGGGATCCATCGCTTCGCGCAGCGCATCGCCTAACATATTAATCGACAACGCCGCTCCGATAACGAACAAAGCGGGAATTACCCAACGCCACCAAAAATATTGAATGACGGTCGATTCTTGCGCGCTGGTTAACATATTGCCCCATGACGGATCCGGCTCTTTTACGCCGAAACCGAGGAACGAAAGCCCCGCCTCCAACAACAATGCGCTGGCGTATCCCAGCGTAATGCCTATGATTACAAAATTAAAGACATTGGGAAGGATGTGGCGCACCATTATGCTGCGCTGCTTGATTCCCAATGCCCTCGCGGCTAAAACAAAATCTTTTTCGCGTTCGACGAGAAGCTGTGCGCGGATCATACGCGCAAGACCCATCCATCCGAGCACGCCTATTGTTATCATTATTACGTAGAGTTTATTGATTTGCTCCATGCGGTGTCCTATGACATACGACAATGTTATTGCAATAGGAAAAAACGGTATCGATTCAAAAATATCTGTGAGCCTCATTAGTAAATGGTCTACCCAGCCGCCGAAAAAACCGCTCGACAAGCCTACGATAATTGCAAGCACAATCGAAATTGCAACCGATATTGCGCCGACTGTAAGCGAAATGCGGCCGCCGTGGATTATGCGTGTGAACATGTCGCGTCCGAATTGGTCGGAGCCCCATAAATAACCTTTGTTTCCCCATGCCCCTACGATAGTGCCTTCGTCGTCCATTGCGTAAAATTGAAAAAAGTCGACGAAGACTTTGGTGAAACCGCTCAGGTTCTTTGGCACTTCTAATTGTTTGAGGTCGTTTGCGCCCCAAACGAACAATTCACCGCTCGTGTTAATTACGGCGAAATTTTTATAACCCGCGTCGATGTACGCGACTTCGCCGTTGTTAATGCCATCGGGCAGAACATTGCCTTTGTTTTCGATGCTTCCCCATAGATGGACATCACCGCGTTCGTCTACAACGAGTACGTTCCGATTGGTTGATACTATTTTTTCCGCCCGCACGGTGCCGTCGCTTAATACTGCGGGAAGCTGCTCGTAGTATTCTGTGCCGGCCATACCTATGGCGCAGAGTGACCCGTCGTCGAGCACGAGTATCATATTATTTTCGCTTGCGACCATGTTCACTATTCGGCCTTCAACTTCGACAGGCACTAAAAAATTTATCCGCGACTGCTGGCTTCCCCACACATGCAAATAACCGTCGTCGCCGAGCACCGCGCTCCACTGCGTGCCCGCAACCATTCTGACAATTTTTGCTCCTCCGTATTTAAACCTTTGCGCAATCATTGCCGGCATTTCGGTTTGCCCGTTTGAATACAGCCCCCAGCCGTAAAAATTTCCTCGGTCGTCTGTGCAGATAACAAAACGGCTTCCGGCTTCTATGTCTACGATGTTGGCGTTTTTAATATCATTTGGTATTTCCAATATAAGATCCGAAACATTGCGCATCAATCTGTTGCATTCTATGCCCCATACGGTCAGATTACCGTCGTCTGTAAGAGCGACGGAAAAAGACACGCCCGAAACGATCTTCACGATTTTTTTTTCGTTTAACTCTTTAGGATATTTTAAAAATTTTCTGCCGGGGCGAATACTTGAATTTGTTAATTCGATGTAGGTTCGCGAAACGGGAAACAGCTGAGAGCCGACAAATGAAAAAAGTAAAATCAAAACAAAACCAATAATGCCGATTATGGCGAGTTTATTATGAAAAAGATTGATTAAAATTGTTTTTAACGGAGTTCGAATCGCTTCTTCTTCTAAAACGCTCAACTCAATTTTATCCCGCACAAATAAACGTTTAAACATCGAAAGGAATGATTTTAATATTTTTTGCACCTTAACGTTCTCCCCGGCTATTTTAATTTGATACGAGGGTCAACCAACCCATATATAATATCCGCCACTAAAACGGCGGCAACATTCACAATAGAAAAAATCAAGTTCATGGAAATTATCATCATGGTATCGCGTCCCCATACAGCGGAAATAAGCATTTTACCTATTCCGTTATATTGGAACACCGTTTCGGTAATTGCCGCGCCACCGAACAGCGCGAAAATGGTAAAAACAATTATTGTCGAAATAGGTATTAATGCATTTCTGAATGCGTGAGAATATATAACAACTTTTTCTGACAATCCTTTTGAACGCGCCGTGCGTATATAATCCTGCGACAAAGCGTCGATCATCGCGTTACGGACATAGCTAAGCGCGCCCGCGAGGCTTATTATCGTGAGCGTGACGACCGGCAAAATCAAATGCCTGACCCATGCAATAAAAAGAGGGAATCCGTTTAACAATGAAGTGTTCGGCATGCCGCCTATAGGCAAAAGACCTAATGTGATGCTGACCAGATAAATAAGCGACAGAGCCAAAAAAAACGCAGGAACCGAATAAGTTACAAGAGAAAAAACCTGCATCCCGCTGTCAAACAGTTTACCGCGGTTGGTCGCCATTTTTATGCCAACCGGCAGAGCTATAAGCAAATATGTGATGTTTACGCAAACATTTAATAAAATAGTATTTCCGAGAGGCTCGCCGATGCACTGGGCTACAGGCTTGTTATACATCGTTGAGTAACCGAGGTTTCCGTTAATTGTGATATTGTATATCCACCGCACATATTGTTCCGGCCAGGATTTATCGTGGCCGAGCCTCCTGTGCATGGCATTGTAAGCCGCAACATACTGGTCGTGCCTGAGTGAATTTGGAATCATTGCCCGTATCGGGTCACCGGGCATTATTTTGGTGACGATAAACAACATTACGGTAATAACTAAAATTACTGGAATGAGTATCAATATGCGTTTAAAGATG
>WRDG01000126.1 GCA_009783525.1 Defluviitaleaceae bacterium
ATATTTTTTTTGAAGGGGCATCGGAATGACTCACAGAGAACGTTTTTATTCGGTTGTCACGCACACGGAGGCAGACCGCGCTGTGTTCGACCTGTTCGGGTCGCCGCAGACGCGGATCGACTATCAGCAGACAAAGGACGCGCTGCTTTCGCTGCTTGGCATCGAAGGGCCATATCAAGGCGATTTCGAAATAGACGAGCGCGTCCTTGTCGGGTTCGATATAGACACGCGACGGCTCGGCGGCCTGCATGTACCGAAAACCGCGCACTGCCGCGAAGAAAACGGAGTTTATTACAACAGCTACGGTATAGGCAGCCGGCAGGTCAAGGGACACCACGAAATGTGCTTCCACCCGCTCGCGGGCAAAACAATCGACGAGGTGCTTGCCTTTCCCATGCCGGACGCGGAGCTGTTCGACCGCGAAGCAGTAAAATTTTGGGCGGCGCGCGCAAAATATTTTAAGGAGAACACAGACTACGCTATCGTAGCCGAGCATCCCTTCTTCGGCATTTTCGAAATAGGCTGCTGGATGTTCGGATTTGAAGACTATCTGTACCGGCTCGCCGCCGAACCCGAAACGGTGCACGCTTTTTCAAAAAAATTTTTCGATTATCAAAAACGAGTGATCGAAATTTATTACGGAGAGCTCGGCCCGTACATAGACTGCACAACTTCCGGCGACGATTTCGGCACGCAAACGGGCGCGTTCATGTCAAAAAAAATGTTCGATGAATACATCAAGCCTTATTTAAAAGAACGGATCGCTTACACAAAAAAATACACCGACGCATTTTTTAAGCACCACACATGCGGGTCGGTGTATGATTTGATCCCGTCGCTTATCGAATGCGGCGCGGATATTTTAAACCCGATACAGCCGGGCGTTTACATGATGGAACCCGAACGCCTCAAAAAAGATTTCGGGCAAAAAATTTCTTTTTGGGGCGGCATAGACACGCAGCACCTGCTGCCCGAAGGCAGCGCGGCGGACGTCGCGGCGGAAGTTGCGCGTATGTTAAAAATAATGGGGCGCGAAGGTTACATACTTGCGCCCGCACATTGCATCCAGCCTGACGTCCCAGCCGAAAACATCGCAGAGATTTACCGCGCCGCAAAAAGGTTTTATTTATAGTTTAAATATTTTTTTCGCGTTGCCGTGCAGCACGCCTTCTGTGTAACGCTCGGCTGTTTCAATGTCCATTTCGTTGCGCTCGATTTTTTCCGCAAGGACATGCGCCAGCACTTCGTAAACGGCAAGCAGCGCGCCGTAGCTTTCTTCGCTCGTCCATGTGTCGCAGCCCCATACGACGCGGTCTGCGTTGCAAACCTCAATCAGTTCGTTTACCAAACGGCAGGTGGTTTGAAACGAAAGAAGCGGCAGCCAACATAAATCTACCGCGACGTTATTGTGATAAAGCGCGAGCGCCACGATATCGTCCGTCCAAGGATAGCCGCCGTGCATCAATACGAAATTTGTATTCCGGTGCCTATCGATAAGCGGCTGCAGCTCCATGGCGCGGGTCCGGACCATATTCCCAAGCCCGGTATGTATTTGAAACGGCATATCCAACTCTGCCGCAATGCAGCAGATCTGATCGAAAATATAATCCTGAAAATGAACAATGTCTTCCTGCGCCGCGCCGTCCTTAAACGCGGCGTTCGCATTTGCCTTGCGCGACGGCTCTATGTTTATGTGTCTGTCGTATGCGATCGCGGATTTAATCCCGACGCATCCCTCGTCCTTTTTCATTTTTATTATTTTTTTTACGAACGCAATGTATTCGTCGATGTCCTTAATTTCATTCAAGCCGCTTCCGTATAAATGCTGCGCGTTGTTCCCGTTGTGATCCGCCGCGTTTTTATTGTATCCGTACAAAAAGCTGTTGATACGGAAAATGGGGCGGAACAGCCCGTGCCCGTTGCCGCTGCCGGGCGACCAGTACGAGTCCTGCACCACATTGTCGTAACAGCATTTTTCGCGGAGTATCTGCATATGCCAATCCGGATCCGCATGTGCATCCTTAATGCGTTCGTCGTATGCTTCCCATGTGCGTTCGCTGACAGGTTCGTGCATGCTGTACAGCTCCATAAGCGAACGCTGCAGCCGCAAAAAAAATCCGCGCGCCCCCACCGCCGCCACAAACGCCGATACTTCGCCCGCGTTTTTAGGTATGTCCATTGCGCACCAGCCGACATACGACTGCCTCAGCACGGACGAAATGCCGAGCTCATTTATTTTTTCGTCAGTCATATGGTGCGCGTGGCTGTTGCTGACGCGCAGTCCTTTCATATATCCGGCGAGGCGTTCTTTGTTTTTTAAGGTTTCCATAGGTTGTCCCTTTCGTTATTTTTTTTTATACTTAGCAAAAATTTCGGAGGTTTTTATGCAATACAGAAAATTGGGCAACAGCGGCCTTGACGTTTCGGTGATAGGGCACGGGACATGGGGCATGGGCAACGACTTCTTCGGCGACGTTGACGACGACGCGGCAATAAGGGCGGTGCACGCCTCGCTTGACGGCGGCGTCAACCTTGTGGATACCTCGCCCGGCTACGGGCTTGACTTCGAAAGCGAAAAATTGGTCGGGCGCGCATTAAAGGGGCGGCGCGACAAGGTGATTATCGCAACGAAGCTCGGAGTGCTTCGGCTGCACGGCTGCTACATTCGCTGCCTTAACCCGGTTATCATGCGGATCGAACTCGAACGTTCGCTCAAGCATATGCAAACCGACTACATAGACCTTTACCAAATCCACTGGCCGGACTACAACAACAGCATAGACGCCGCGCTCGAGGAGCTCGTCAAAATGAGGGACGAGGGCAAAATCCGCACAATCGGCGTTTCAAACTTTTCCGTTGAACAGATACAAAACGCGATCAACATCGCAGATATCGCCAGCGTCCAGCCTCAGCTATCGGTCCTTAGCAGGAACGCCATCGAAAGCGGCGTGATCCCCTTCTGCGCGGAAAAAAATGTTGGCGTGCTCGCGTACGGCCCGCTCGGCGGCGGGATACTCACCGGAAAGATAACATCCAAGCCGACCGGCGGCGAAAACGAAAAACGCGCCAATTTTTATCCTTATTACGATGAGCCGATGTGGTCTAAGGTTCAGGAACTGCTCGGCGTTTTCAAGGGCATCGCGGACATGCGCGGCGCTTCGGTCGCGTCGGTTGCGATCAACTGGGCGCTCGCGCAGCCCGGCATGACCTGCGCGCTGCTCGGCTCGTCCAAGCCGTCCACCGCGGAAGCGAACGTAAAGGCCGCGGACTGGTCGATGTCCGCAGACGAGGTTGACACGATAGAAGCGGCATACAAAAGAATTTTCGATTAGCTTTAACGTCCGCCGTGGCGCGACTGCGACGCGAGCGCGCAGTCTACCGCCAAGGCGATGCACAGGCACAGCAGAATGTCCTGCGGATTTTCAATATCGAGCTCGTAGCTGTCGCCCCACGAAAACCATTTTTTGGAAAGCCGCATGACTGTCCGCGCACCCGCGCCGTTTTCGACCAGCGTATATTCGTGCGCGAAAAAATCGCCTTCCAAATGCCAGTTGGTGCCTTCGAGACGGTAGCTCTGCCTTAAAAACGTGAACTCCTTGATAATTTCGCAAACTTCCGTCCCGTTGATCTCAACGAAGAAACGCGGCAGAAACGACAAAACCTTCTGCTTGATAAACGCGACGCCGTTGCCGTCGGGCGTGAACACATGCAGCCTTTTGCCCCACGTAAATATTTCGCCCTCGACAAAAAACCTGTCGGCTCCCGTTTCGTCCTTGACCGTGAAACGGTCGCGGAAAGAAAAAACCATTTGCTTTAAATAAAGCCTCATTACAACGCCCGCGCCTTTCTGCGTAAATATTTTTTCAATTCTTCAAGCCCGCCGAACACCGGCGGGTTTTTTTTTCCGCAAAAACGATGTTTTTTGTAAGCGGGGAGCTTTAAATTTGGGCTCCCCACAACGCGGGGAGCTTTAAATTTGGGCTCCCCACAACGCGGGGAGCTTTAAATTTGGGCTCCCCACAACGCGGGGAACTTTAATGTAAAGTTCCCCACAATTATACAAAAAAAAATTTGCTGTTGTATAATTATTGCGCATACCTAAACGGGAGGATTTTATGGTAAACGTATACGACGGCAACCTCACGAGCAAAATGCGCGTCCGAAAAACCTTCGCGCACGAAAAGACGGACCGGGTCCCGATAAATTATTTTTCTAACCATACCGTTCACATGCGGTTCGCAAAAGCGCTCGGCGTACCGGACGGCGACCACGAGCAGGTGCTCCGCCGCCTCGGCGCAGATTTCCGCATGGTTAATCCGCGCTACACGGGGCCCGAGTTGTTCGCGCAAATAGAAAACCGCCACGTGGACGCGCTTTGGGGCGACCACAGCCGCTGGGTGGCAAACGATTACGGCGGTTATTGGGACTACTGCGATTTTCCCTTGATTGAAGCGGACGAAGAAACCGTCGCCGGCTGGCCCACGCCAAACCCGGATGATTTCGACTACGAAGGAACACTCGATTATTGTAAAGCCATGAAAGATTTCGGGCTGCACGCCGGCAACCCCGGCATGGCGGACATATTAAACAGCAACGGCAAACTGAGGGGCGTAGAGCAGACTCTGGTCGACTTTATTACCGACAACCCCGCAGGCCTTCTGTTGACCGACAAGCGCACCGAATCAAACTTGGGCATGCTGGACAGGCTGCTTGCCAAATGCGGCGAGTACATCGACTTCGTATGGATAGGCGAAGACCTGGGTTCGCAGCACTGCCCGCTTATAAGCATGGAGCTTTACCGCAAACATTTAAAGCCGCGCCACATGCGCTTCATCGAATGTGCCAAAAGCTACGGCAAACCCGTGATGATCCACACCTGCGGCTCGTCGAGCTGGGTGTACGAAGAATTTATCGAGATGGGCATTTCGGCGGTGGACACGCTGCAGCCCGAAGCGACCAACATGGATCCGAAATACTTGAAGCAAAACTTCGGCGGCAGGCTCTCGTTCCACGGCTGCATTTCTACCGCGGGGCCGCTCGCATACGGCACGGCGGACGAAACGGCTGCCTGCGTCAAAGAAACGCTCGGCATCATGATGCCCGGCGGCGGATATTTTTTGTCGCCCACGCACAGCATCCAGGACAACACCCCCACAGAAAATCTCGCCGCGATGTACAACACCGCGCACGAGTACGGAAGATATAAATAATTTTAAAATTCAAATAAAAAACGCCCCGCATTTTTTTGCGGGGCGTTTTGGATGCTCTAATAAAAACCGGCAATAGCTTCATGCATGTGGTAGTTTTTATATTTCACCAACCTTTCATTTTTTTCATCGTCTATATTCCACATAAAAATTTTTTATTAAAGCTTCTGCTAATTATTTTGTTCATCACCGTCATTTGCAATAGTTTCCGCCTCATTTAAAGACGGCTCCGTTAACATATCATTCAAACTATCACGAACCATACCGTTACGATTAATTAAATCCGCAAGTACGGTGAATCCGTAGAATATCTGTAAGACGAAATGTCTGAGGCCATAGTAATGGTTTGCCCGATTTGCAAACCCGATAATTCGTTTGAAAACGCGACCGACGAAATCGTAAAATCAAACAAGACATTGCTCCACCAGCGTGTTGTATTTTCAGAAGTTTTTATGTTTATGAAAATATCGCGGATGTTTGAAATGACGCCTATTAGGGCAACGTCGTTGTTCGTATAAATTTTTGTTTCCGATGTTTCGCTTATTGAGAAAAAAGCTTGATTGACCGGTTCGGAGGGCATACATGGTAAATTATGATGTCGTCGTCCCGGTGCAGCAATGCCGCAGGTCCGTGATAATTAAAGTCTTCTATTGTTACATAGCTTTCTGTTTCATTTGCATCGTTTATGGCTTCTTTTTTTCCGCATGAAGCGAACATCATTACCGTAAATATGATTGCACAAAAAACCGTTATCTTTGTTTTCATTTTTATTCCTCCCGTTTATTGCGGTAATCTGAAACTGTAACAATCTGCTTGATATTTCATTTATGAATGCGTCTTTTTCGATTATATAGCTTTTACTGATCATGTTTGCCACTGTGTCCATTTGATACATTTCCTGCATCTCACACAATGTATATATAAGGCACTTTACGGTATCGGTAATAGCAGAACATTCTATTTGATTAAAAACCTCGTCGGATATCGCCCATTTATTATCCCGGTTGTTAAACGTCAATCTTTTCGTTTCCAACTCCTGTTTAACATTAATAATTGCATTTGAAATTTTTTCGATATCGTCAATTTCAAAATTTGAAAATTCAACAAAACTTACTGCCGTTTCATAATTGTTAAGAAAAAAAAAGAGTCGGTAAAAAAATAACCGCAGTCTTCAATAAAAATTAGCCTGAACGGATCTCTGACCCAATAATCACAATACTGTTCCTTGTCTATTGGTTCTTTTGCCGTATTTTTTGAATTCATTGCAAACACAAGCACTTCTGCGCCTTCATAAAGAATCGGAAATTGCCAACCGTAAACAGCCGCAGACATTGCTGCGGCTATTGTTATTATGTCGCCCGGTATTATTTTGTCGTTTGAAGATGAAAAAAATATTGAATCTATTTTCATGTCGAACAAAGTATATACATCGGTATCGGGATACAGGCCGAAATTAAAGAAACTAATATCTACTTCACGGATGTTAAATATGTTTCCGATAACGGCAATATCGTTTTTCCGTATATTTCAAGTTCCGACAACGAAACAAGCGAAGATGAAACAGTGAGGGTATCTTCCGGTTCCGAATCAAGATTTTCATTCTTTTCCTGTTCGAGATTATGCGTATTA